>JAYZXF010000003.1 GCA_036141575.1 Pseudomonadota bacterium
TGTCTATTCACCCAACAGCTGTTGTAGACCCTAAAGCCCAGATTGCGGACGACGTAACCGTTGGCCCGTACTCTATTATTGGTCCTGATGTAAAAATCGGTAAGGGGACAACACTCAAAAGCCATGTGGTGATTGAGGGTGATACAACGATTGGTGAAGATAACATCATTTACCCGTTTGTTTCTCTAGGGCAGCGTCCACAGGATTTGAAGTTCCATGGTGAGAAAACACAGCTGATTATTGGTAACAACAATGATATCCGTGAATACGTAACCATGAGCCCAGGTACAGAGGGCGGCGGTGCAGTCACACGCATTGGTAACGGTAACCTGTTTATGGTACATAGCCACATTGGCCATGACGCTCAGATTGGCAGCGATAACGTATTTGCTAATGGCGCTACAGTTGCAGGGCACGTAGAAATCGGCAGCCATGTCATTCTTGGTGGCCTCAGTGCTGTTCGCCAGTTTGTCCGTATTGGTGACCATGTGATGATTGGTGGCATGAGCGGTATTGATAAAGACGTTCCACCATGTGTGCTCACCATTGGTAATCGTGCAACCATTCAAGGCCTTAACCTTGTTGGTCTGCGCCGTCGTGACTTCTCTAAAGAAGATATTCGCGGCATTAAAAACTTCTATAAAGACATTTTCCAAAGCGATGAGGGCACATTCTCTGAGCGCCTCGCTTCAGCTAAAGCTGAAACCGCTTCTGAAAAAGACATCCTAAGCTTCATGCAAAAGAGTGAGATTGGCTTCCTGAACTGGAAACCAACAGAACAGAAGGCTGTCTAACTCATGGACACTGCGCCTCGCTATGCGATTCTAGCCGGCGGTGGCAATCTTCCGCGTATGGTCCACCTCGGCCTTAAAAAACGTGGCCTGAATGTAGATGTGATTACCTTCAACGCACAGCCTCAGCCAGAAGGTCTTAACGTAGATGTAAGCTTTCCACTCGGTAAGATCGGCAGCATTTTAAAGCACCTTAAAGCAAATAACATTACGCGCGTGATTATGGCAGGCAGTCTCACTAAGCCTGAGCTGAAAAGCCTCAAACCTGATGTTACAGCGCTCAGCTTACTGGTTAAGGCACGCTTTAATCTGCGCCATGACGATGCTCTTCTAAGGCTCCTAACAAACTTTCTTGAATCTCACGCTATCCACGTGGTGCCCGTACAAGAAGTTGTGGATGACCTATTTATTCCATCAGGCACACACACAAAAGCAGAGCCAAGCAATAAAGATAAGCAAGCCATTGAGCTTGGTATTGAAGCGATTGATCAGCGCTCTAAGGCTGACCTTGGGCAAGCTGCGATTGTTGGTGAAGGAAAGCTGATTGCAGAAGAGGGCGTAGAAGGAACTGCTGCCCTTATTGCCAGCACCAAAGGAGACTTCCTTGTAAAAGGTACAAAGCTTGGCCAAAGCATGAAGGCAGATGTCCCATCTGTAGGGATTGATACTATTGAAGCCCTTATTAAAGGTGGCTACAAAGGCCTTGCGGTAGAAGCTGAAAAAACATTCATCCTTGACCGTGAAGACTGCATTAAACGTGCAGATGAGGCGGGCCTTATCATTTACGCATGGAGACGCAGACCATGACAAAAACATATAAAGTAATGGTCATTGCTGGTGAAGCCTCAGGAGATATCCTTGCAGCAGGCGCTATGGAGGCGCTAAAGGCTTCTCTAGATGCACCCGTCGAGTTTATTGGTGTCGGTGGCACAGAAATGCAGAAGCAAGGCCTTACAAGCGCGTTCCCGATGAAAGAGCTCTCTATTATGGGGATTGCTGAGGTGCTGCCTCATATTCCTAATATCTTAAAACGTATTAAACAGATGGTTGAGCTTGCTAAGACTGAACAACCAGACCTGCTTCTTACGATTGACTCACCAGACTTCTGCCACCGCGTGGCCAAAAAGGTGAAGAAGGAAACTGGGATTCCTTGCGTCCATTACGTGAGTCCAAGTATCTGGGCATGGCGCAGAAAGCGCGTTTTCAAAATGGCAAAGTACCTAGACCATGTTCTGGCGCTCTTTCCATTTGAGCCAGATTTCTATACCCCAAGCACACTCAAGTGCAGCTTTGTTGGTCACCCAGTCGTGGCACGTCTTGCACCGCATCAAGTCAAGAGCAAGCAAGATACACTGCTTCTTATGCCGGGTAGCCGCGCACGTGAAATTACATCTTTGCTTCCAAGCTTCCATAAAGTGGCGATGCAGCTCAAAGAAGAGGGCGCTGTAAAAGATGTTAAATGTGCTCTGGCCACAGAGGATGACTTTACTCTCGCTCAGGAAATGGCACCAGCCCTGGGGCGTGAAGACTGCATTATTGGTGATGAGCGCTACGCTGCTATGGCCAGTGCAAGGCTTGCTTTTGCTGCAAGTGGTACAGCCAACCTAGAACTTGCCGTACTCGGCACACCCATGGTGGTCGCTTACACAACGGGTAAGCTCACAGCTTATATTGCACGCCGTATTATTAAAGTGCCGTTCATCTCTCCAACCAACTGGGTCCTCGGTAAAAAGGTGATTCCTGAACTCCTGCAAGAAGAGTTTACTGAAGACAACCTAATGACTTCAGCAAGAGAAGCACTTGGCAAAAACTCTGTTCAGCCACAAGCCCTCACTACCATTCGTGAAAGTCTAACAACACCAAATCCAAACGCAGAAGTTGCTAAAGTTTTACGTTCTTACTTGAAAGCCTAACATTTCTCTATTACAAATGTTGTACACAACATTGTTCACCGTTTCTAAGGAGGCCGTTATGGCTAAAAAACGTAAGGGCAGCACCCCAACCAATAAGCCTCAGAAGTCCAAACGGGATAAAGGCTTTACCATCAAGGTTGATGAATCCGATCTTCCCAAAGCACGCAAAGGCCATAAACAAGGCCATGGTGGTGCAGGCGCACACAAGCCGAAAGACCAAAAAGGCAAACCGCGTCAGAATGAAAAGGCAAAACTCAGGAGAGGGGACTTCCCTGAATGAGTATCGACCCATGAAACACCCCTGAAAATAGGGGTGTTTCTTTTATGTGAAATATGTTAATGTGCATACACATTCGTAAATCTATATTCGTTTTTACGCTAACAGAAAGAAGAGGAAACACTATGCTAGACAGACAAGGTCTCAAAACCGTTGAAGCTATCGCCCTTCAAGCCGGTAAAATGGCGGAAGAGACTCTGGCAAAAGATTTCAAAATTTCTGAAAAGGGTCCTGGCGATCTCGTAACCGAGATTGACCACATGATTGATGCTTTTCTGAAAGAAGAACTGCTGAAGTTTCAGCCAACATACGGCTGGCTGAGTGAAGAAACTGAAGAAGATCCAAGCTGGCTCGAAAAACCATACGCTTGGGTTGTTGATCCGATTGACGGCACCAGCAACATGGTGAAAACCGCTGCAATCCTGTACGGCGATGCTGAAGGCGCTCTGCGTGAGTTCTGTATCTCTGTGGGGTTGGTTGATGTCTCAACTGGTGAGCCTGTTATGGGCGTCATCTATAACCCGCTAGACGGGAAGGGCGGCACACTGCTGAGCTCTCTTAAGGGCGAAGGCGTCTTTTTGGATGAACAACCGTTTACCCATAAGGATGAACCATCTGATCCACTACGCCTTATTGTAAGCCATGGACGTGCCCAAAAAGGCTTGGAGCTACCAAAACCAGTTACTCTGGTTCCATGCGGTAGCGTAGCTTACCGTATCTCTAGCCTAGTTATGGGGGGCGGAGATGTGACAATGGGCATCAAAAAAGGCGGAAACCCTTGGGATATTGCCGCAGCACATGCCATTGCGCTTGAAGCAGGCCTCAAGTTTCTTGATCTTCACGGCGATGAAGTGCGCTACACGGAAGTCGGTCAAAAGATCTTTGGCTTCATGTGTATGGCTGAGTCTCTTGAAGATGAGGTCAAAGCCCTCTATCAAGAGGTTTCTAAAGTGGCCAAGTCACTCTAAACAATCGATATCTTAAAAGCGCCTTCGGGCGCTTTTTTGTGCTTTATACCTACAACTCTAGGACGTTTTGGCACGCTTGATGCTTATTATTTAGGCAGTAACGGCGTAAATAGGAGTGAAACGATGTCTACAGCCTATAGAGATGACACAATAATGCCATCAAAACTGAGCAATAAGTCTCTGAAAGATAAACTACAATCAGAGATCCGTTATCTGCGTGAAAAGATCGCGGCTCAGTCAGTAACGATTGAACATTTAAAGCGTCAAGCCATGGAAGATGGCCTGACAGGTCTTGCCAATCGCCGTTCATTTGAAAGAAGCTTAGAACAATCTCTCTCATATTTTAGACGTTATAAGCGCGGCGGTGCAGTGCTTATGATTGACGTGAATAGCTTTAAGAGCATTAACGATGGCCTTGGCCACCTCGCAGGGGATGCAATTTTGAAAGACATCGCACGCATCCTTGAGCAATACACACGTGAGAGTGATGTGGTTGCCCGCCTTGGTGGTGACGAGTTTGCCATTATTCTTCAAGAAGTTACTCCAGAGCAGGCAGATGAGAAAGCAGCACAGATTGCAAGTGTGATTGCAGATACACCAACGCGCTACTCTGGCAGAGACGTTTACACCAGCGTAAGTGTTGGCGTATGCCACTTTAACGCTAAGAGCACATCCACGGATGTTCTACACATTGCAGATAGCGATATGTATGACAAAAAAGCCGAAGAAAAAGACTCTCGCCTTTAAAACGTTTGTATTGTAACACTTTTTTTATAAAAAATAGGGGCATACCCCTTTACAAACGTTTTTTCCATCCCCATAACTTAATCTAACACGTTAATTAAATTTAGATAGGAGTTACTGAGGGTTACAATGGAAGACAGTTCTAATCCTAAAACTCAGCTCACAGTACAAGAACTTCTTGCACTCAAAGATGGGTCTGTCATCGATACCTCTACTGTAGATCGCCTTCTGGCGACCTATCAGCAACTCCGTGAAACTGTCCACGAACAAAAGCTTCAGATTGAAACTCTGCAAAAGGCCGCAAGTACGGACGTGCTTACAGGTCTTTCTAATCGCCGTATGTTTGAAAAAGATCTTAGCCGTGCACTTGCCGTGGCTAAGCGTCATAACCGTACGCATGGGCTTATTATTGTAGATGTGGATGACTTTAAAGCCATTAACGATAACTTGGGGCATAACTCTGGAGATGCTGTTCTCCAACACGTGGCAAACTTCCTTAAGCGCCACACAAGGCCAAGTGATACAGTCGCAAGACTGGGTGGTGATGAGTTCGCAGTGATTCTACTGGAACTGGTTTCAGTGCACCAAGCTGAAGCCAAAGCTGAGGAGCTTATGGCTGAAATGCAGAAGTCTCCGTGCATTATTGATGGGCAACCTGTTCAGGTGAGATTAAGCGCAGGGGCATACATTTTTGATGGCGATGCGAAGAGCACACGAGACATCATGGATAAAGCCGACCACGCGATGTACATACAAAAACAGTTGCATCACGGAGAAAACTAATCACAATTTCAGTAACTGGATTTCCATTTATGTTGGTCCACAGCAGATAAGAAAATCATAAAAAGTTTATTTTTGAAGAGGGCGAATAGTGGACCCTATTTAACTAATGATAAAATAAAGTTCTTATGAATTTTCTTACTGCCCGAAGGGTGGTTGTTTTTAAATAACTCTGCTATGTTTCCATTTAATAATGAATCCACTGTGTATCAATTTAAATGGGACGCCAGTTACTTATATGTTTGTAACCATTCAACAGATTGAAGATCATGTAGCGGGCACTCAATGTGAAGAGTGCGGCTATAAAGGCTGCCGCCCATATGCGGAAGCGATCTTTTCTGGTGATGCGGAGATTAACCTCTGCCGCCCAGGCGGGGAGCGTGTTATTAAAAACCTTGCTGTCACACTTGATAAAGAGGTTCTTCCTCCAGCGAAAGAAAAAGAATCTCCGCTGATTGCTTGGATTGACCCTAAACGCTGCATTGGCTGCACGCTCTGTATTCAAGCTTGCCCCACAGATGCCATTGTTGGCCGTTCTAAGCGCATGCATAGCATTATTACAGATGAATGCACAGGTTGCAGACTTTGCATTGAACCTTGCCCTGTGGACTGCATTGAAATGAATGGCGCAGCAGAAGCCTTTCCAAAGGCCGGCGATGACACATGGGAAGAGGCGCGTGCTGCACAAGTTGCTGAATGGGTTCGTATCAAAAAAGATCGCAAACAAAGACGTGCAGTTAAAATTGATGCCGCAGAAGCCACCCCTGTAGAGCAAAAAGTACCAGAGCTGGGTGATGACGTTATGGCAAAAATCAAAGCCGCTCGTGAAGCTGCCCGTAAAAAGGCAGAGAAAAAAGGCCCGGCGCCGAGACCACGTAAGAAACCTTAAATCTCATTATAACTCTACTATAACGCACTGCAAATAACTGCTTCTTGCGCTTCCACTACTCATATACTTTAAGTATACTCTGTGTCGGTTCTCATCAGCAGCTATTTTCATGTCGTTCTAGCGAATTATAAAAGAGATTAAATAAATCCATACTTGAGATATACAATCCCTTTAGGCAGAATAGAGACAACATAAAAATTAGCGAGCAAGGATTCACGCATGGCGGACGCACTCAAGCTACAAACCAACACGTCTGGGGTTTGGACTTCTAAACAAATTACTGAAGCTTTTGAAACAGGCATTCTTAAAACTGAAGGCCCACTTGCTGAGGAGCAAATTCAACCTGCTAGCCTAGACCTTCGCCTTGGTAAAACCGCTTACCGTGTGCGTGCTGGCTTCCTTCCTGGTAAAAGCAAAAGCGTTATGGACCGTGTTTCAAGCCTTGGGATGCATGAAGTGAGTCTTGAAGAAGGCGGCGTTCTTGAAAAAGGCGCTGTTTACATTATTCCACTACTTGAGTCTGTTGACCTACCAGAGTTTCTAGAAGGCGTAATTAGCCCGAAGAGCTCGACAGGTCGCCTTGATATCCTAACGCGTCTGATTACAGATAACGGCACAACGTTTGACCGTATCCCTAAAGGCTACACAGGGCCACTTTACGTAGAGGTGACTCCACTAACATTTAGCATTGTTGCGCGTACAGGTGACCGCCTAAACCAACTGCGCCTACGTACTGGCTTCACACCGCTTTCAGAGCAGGACATGGCCAACCTACATAATGAAACACCGCTTATTTTTAACGAGCAGGGCACACCTGAAATGCCTGTTCTAGAGCAGGGCGGTATTTGGATGTCTGTTGACCTTGAAGGCATTGACGGTAGCGACATTGTGGCTTACCGTGCCCGCAAGCACGCACCGGTGCTCGACCTACGTAAAATTGGTCACTACAACCTCAATGATTTCTGGGAGCCGATTACAAAGCCACATGATGGCGGTTTGGTTTTAAACCCTGAAGACTTTTACATCATGGTTTCTCGCGAAAAGGTTAGCGTACCAGGTCACACAAGCTGTGAGATGATGCCGTATGAAACAACAGCGGGTGAACTGCGTGTTCACTATGCAGGTTTCTTTGACCCTGGTTTTGGTATGACCAAAGAGGGGAGCTCTGTTGGAGTACGCGCCGTGCTAGAAGTTCGCTCTCATGATGTGCCGTTTGTTTTGGAACACGGACAGAAAATTTGCCGTATGGTATACGAACCCCTTGCAGAAACACCAGACATTCTCTATGGTATCGACCTTAGCTCAAACTATGCATCACAAGGTCTTAAGCTTGCTAAGCAGTTCAAAATGGAAGGGTAACCATGCTCACACAGAGTGATGTACTGGCTCTAATCAGAGGGTCTAATCATACAATGAAACTCCTTAAAACCGTTCAGCAGTCTGACATGACAGACGCTTGGCTCAGCGCAGGGTCTATCAGAAACCTAATTTGGGATCACCTTGAAGGTAAGTCAGAGCCAACACCTATGAACGATGTGGATGTGATTTATTATGATCCTGATAACATCACCAAAGAGCATGAAAAAGCATGGGACGCACACCTTACGTCCATCACACCCAATATCCCTTGGGAATGCAAAAACCAAGCTCGCATGCATAAAAAGCACGGCTTTGAGCCGGCAACAAGTGTTGCAGAAGGCATGAGCCGCTGGGTTTACAAAAGCTGCGCCATTGCTGCACGCCTTACAGATGATGGTGAGATTGAGCTTATGTCTCCCTTTGCAGACTGGCTCGAGTGCACAGCCTCACACAAGCTCCACGCCACACCTGTAATGCTTGAAACCAACCCTGAGCTTCCAAAGATTCACTATGTTAATAAAGGATGGGATCAAAAATGGCCGAATCTAACTCTCGCGTAGAACCGCTTGTTCTGGCATCAGGCTCACCGCGCCGCCAGCAGTACCTTAAAGATTTTGGGATCGCTTTTGAAATTGATCCTGCTGACATTGATGAAACACCACATAAAGGTGAGCTTCCACTACCATACGTAAGACGCCTTGCAGAAGAAAAGGCAAGGGAAGTGGCAAGCCGCCATAAAGGTAAAGTTATTCTTGCTGGTGATACCACAGTTGCCCGTGGCCGTCGTATTTATGGTAAGCCTGAAACACGCGAAGAAGCTTATGAAATGATTAAAGCCTTTGCAGGCCGTCGTCACAAAGTGATGAGCGGTGTATGCGTACTGGATAAAGAGGGCAATGCCACTGTTAAACACACAGTGACAGTTGTTCAATTTAAGCCTCTACGCCATAAGGATATTGAGGCTTACGTTGCAAATGAGGATAATTGGAGAGGCGTTGCCGGCGCTTATAAAATTCAAGGCACACATGGTGGTGCGCTTGTAAAATCTGCCAACGGTTCAATTAGCGGCGTTGTGGGACTCCCACTTGTAGAAACAATTAATGCACTGAAGACTATTGGATACGACCTGTAACATAGTATTTGAAAGCTGCCCTTGGCACACAAGGGTTGCCTTGTTTGCACCTGAAGGGCATCTAAAGTCCTTACATTTTGATGATCCTGATCTGCCATACCTAGAGGGGACGGTTCTTCTTGGCCGTATTAAAACCATTCATAAAAGCATGAAAGTCGCCTTTGTCGACATTGGTGAAGAGGTGGAAGGTTACCTCCCTCTTAAAACGATGGAGAATAAAGGTGAGGGCGCGCATGAAGGCCAAGTCATTATGGTGCGCATTGTTCGCTCTCGTATGGATGAAAAAGGCGCTAAGCTCTCAGCCAAAGTGATGCATGAGATGCCAGAAGGGGAACTGGAAGCCCCCCTTGTTCTTAAAACGCCTCATAACGCACTGCAGCGTGCTTTGCACGACTCTGGTGACACACCTGTACAAGTTTGGGTACCAGATGAACGTAGCCTTGCGATGGTGAATGATTTTGTGACAAACGATAAGGTTCGACTCCTGAAAGAAGACGATCAAATGTTTGAGCGTCTTGAGCATTACCTGAGTTACATCCGTGAAGGCGTCTTTCCACTCTCTAACGGTGGCCGCGTGACCGTTGAGCATACCAAAGCGCTCACATCTGTAGATGTAGATACAGGTAAAGCTGGCGGCGGTAAAGATGTACAAATGGAAACCAATCTCCAAGCCGCGCGTGAAATTGCACGCCTGTGCCGTTTGCTTGATATTGGTGGCTCTATTGTGGTGGACTTTGTGACCATGCGCTCTAAGAGTGATCGTGAGCAGATTAAAACCGCTCTAAGCGAAGCCTTTACAGAAATTGATGACCGCCGCGTGAACATCCTTAACATGTCACCCTTTGGCCTTTTGGAAATGAACCGCGAAAAAGTAGATGCACCACTCTACTGGAAGCTCAACCATCCCACTTATGTGGCAGGTGAAGTGCTTCTTGAAATGTGGCGCCAGCCTGTTGATATCGGCTCTTACAATGTGGAAGCATCTCCTGAAGTAAGCCGCATACTCAAAGACCGCCTTACAGAGAAGGCGGCCCTTGCATATATTGGTCGTAAAGTGACAATCAAAGAGAACAAAGATCGCTCAATTGAATCCTTTGCCCTCTCTCAGGGCGCAGCTTAGCGCTTCAGCATTTCTGCTGGAATTGTTAGCTCTGCACCTTTTAGACCTTCAATGTATCTTCCAGTTTGTAGAGCACGCAAACGCACACCATTCAAACCATCTTTAGAGATTCTATCCGTTGGCTTAATCTCAAGTGCTTTCTGATAGAGAGCATTGGCTTTATTCAGCTTATCCTTAAGTAGATACACGAGACCACCTGTTGAATAGGTATCTTGGTGCATTGGCAGAACATCTAAAAGCACAAGAAAGTCTTTTTCAGCAAGGTCGATATACTTATTTGAACGGTCTTTATCTCCAAGCCTTGCAAGAAGCTGTGCACGGTTAAGGTAAACAGCCGCACGGTTAATCAGGTGTCCTGCGCCGTAAGGGTCTTCCATAGCCTGTTTATCAAGCATATCAAGCATCACATCGTATGGTGGAGTTACGTCCTTTATTTTACGCATATGGTAAGCCGTTTGAATCAAAGCAAGATGCTCAATTGTACGAGGGTTATATGGGAATATTTCATAAGCACGCTGAATTTCATCAAGCGTACGTTCATCAATACGTTGGAATTTAAGCAGCGCCATTGAACGCTTCAGGTGCCAAGCCCCTTGGTTACGCTTATACATCTGGTCAGCGTAAACACATGTTGCAAGAGCAAATACAATAGCAGTAGCAACAAAGACAACCTTGTGAAGTTTCACACTCAACAGAACTTTACGCTCAGACACACAATTCATCACGTACATGCCAAGCATTATTGCCCAAAGTAGCCAAAGCACCATAGCGCCTGTTGGCATTTGTAGCGGGAAGTCTCCAGCTGAGTTGAGTGTCATACCACCAATTGAAAGCAGCAGAACCGATGTGAAGAACTTTTCATTGTTACTCGCTGCGCTACGCATAATTTTCCATGCTGCAAAGAGCGGGAAAATAAATAGAGTGAGCCATGCAAGACCAGCAGGAATACCAAGCTCTACAAACATTTGCGCAATATCGTTGTGCATACGCTGTGGACGCGCTTCTTTTTTATAGCCATGTGGAGGTGTTTCCATCTTGGCGTTATGGTACATCGGGTAGTAAGCAAAGAAACCAGAGTACCCAGTACCAAGAAGAGGGCGGTCTTTCACCATCTCAATACCATTGAGGTTATAAGCTTTACGTGTGCCAAGTTCACCTGGTTGAAGTGATGTAATCGATGTCACTTGATCAGTAATAGACTCACCAACAGAGTGGTAGCCTTTTAGGTTTGACTGAACCTGAGAACCAAGCAGAACGAACAGAACAACCGTCGCAAGGATAAGCTTCTTCTCAAATGTAAACGCACCTTTAATAACAGGCCAAATAGCTTTTCTATGGATGATACCCCATACAGCAAAACATACAAGAGCAGCAGAGAAAGCAAGCCAGCTACCACGGCTACGTGTGTAAAGGAAGAACAGCGTACCAAGACCAAGTGCAAGAGAGCTTAAAACTTGCTCTGTGCGTGTTCTTGCAACTGTAAAGAACCAGAACATAAGCGGCAGGGCAACAACAAGGAATGACGCAGCAAGGTTCTTGTTTGCGAATGTACCGGCAGGTGGCGCTGAGTACTGGAAGTAATCAATAAATGGCTTTGGCCAAAACGGAATATGATGACGAATCGTTGTATCAGTAATCATCATAAACTGGCAAATACCAAGGATACTGTTAAAGATAACACTGATCGCCAACATAGATACTAGTGTCATGTACCATTGCTTGCTACGTAGCAAATACACAAGGTAGAAGAAGCCAACATAACCAATGAAGTTTAGACCATAAAAGAGTGTACGGTAGAATGATGCTGTCCAGAGAAGCGACGCTGCTACCATCAGAGCAAGAAAACCTGCAAGGTAAAGCGGCACAGGGCCTCTATAAATTGTAATGGTACTCACACCCTTAGAGAACATATGTAGAGACAAAAGCATAAAGCCAACAAGCGTTGTAAGGCAGACGGCATACCAGCGGACATCACCGGCAACCTCTGGCACAAAGTAGTTGTACATATTTGGGCTTACCAACACAAAGAAGGCAATCATCGCACGCACAATGTTAGGAACTTTCCCTGTCATTACGGCTGTATCATCAGTGGCTGTAAAATAGTTTGAAATCTGCTTTAGAGGGTTGGGCATCTTATTCTTACGCTTTTTATTGTCATTCTTTAACGCGCAAGAGAGTAGCCTGTTTTTAAAGGCCTCGCAATAACAAAGAGGTATCTATGAGAAGAGAGGGTTAATTTGGCTCAACAACGAGCGTCACAACGCCTGCATAGCTTCCGTTTGGTTGCCCAATGGTGCTGGCTCTTTCAATTAAGATTTCAATATTGGCATTATTGGCCCCACCACAGGTCGTTGATGAGCGATCAGCACCAGTTTGCGCCACAAGCGTCGTACCAGCACTCAGCTCTACCTGGCCTGCTGTTCCGATGACATCATTCCAGAAAACACGATAAGGAACAGTATTAGGGCCAGAAGCAATTGTAAACGCATTACCAGCACCGCTACCCGTTGCAGTAATATCGTAGTTTCCGCCACTGGTATTAGAATAGATACAAACATCATCATTCAGAGTTAAATCTGAACTTCCCATTGTTCCAAAGGCCATATCTTGAAGGCCACTAATGCGCACACGTTCTGGAATGGTGATTGTCACGTTATAAGAAAACGTAGACGTTGTTCCAAGTGTGCCATCTGTTGCAGCTGTTGCAGAACCACTCGAAAGAAAGGCAAGGGCAGCAACTTTTACAAAAGGCTTCATTTTAAACACAGACCATATCTCCAATATTTACATAAAATTCACCAAACGTAAGCTCTGGCACAGCAAGTGTACATGTCCCTTTGCCTTTCACATTTACAAAAGGTTGGTTCCTTGCACTCAATTCAATTTGGAAGTTACCAAACGCGTCCGTTGTACTGAGTGTGTCTAACCCTTTTATGGTTTTCCACGCAAGCGGACGGCCATCAATATCAAGCAGGCGGCCAATAAGCAGAACAGATTTATCAATACGCCATCTTAACTGTGCAATATTTCCAGGAAGAACACCAATCACTTCTTTTTTATCCTCAACCTTAATAAGGTCTGCGCCTTTAGTAGCTGCCACAGTAATGCTATATGTTTCATGAGGGGCAAGGTTCACAGGTACAGATTCACCAATTCTACCTTTAGCACGCGCTGTTCCATTTACAAGAATATCAAACTCTGCATCAATAGAAGGGTCACCATCAAGTTTTACAATCGCCATACCACGTGTTGAAATCTTTGGCAGGCGAGATTTATCTCCACCTTCTGTCCAGATTGTTGAGGTTGTGAGCTCTAAGCCAACCGCGCGACTATCAGAGTTATCAATGTTACCGCCAGCAGCGTGGCGCGCAAATGCACGGATCGCTGTTTTATCAGTTTGGTGTCTTACAAGTAGGTCATTACGAGACTCAACCGCGCCACTCTCTTGTCTGTTGTCATTTGTAATCTGTACATATGTCCCACGACCGTTTCCAGCAGTTTTATCATAACTCAACGTGTTTCTTTGGCTCCAGTATGTATGGTCTCTGTAACGACCACGGCCAAGGCTTGTTTCTACGCGCCAAGGACGGTGCGTTCTACGATATGTAAGAGACGTGAAGAAGCGAGAAGTGCCGTTGCCCATAGTCAGTCTGCTATCAGAGTAGAGTGTATGTTTACGATCTTTAATCAGGTCAAATCGTAGACGAGGGCCATACGTATAAGTTTGCACTTCACCGTTATCGCTATAGCTACCTGTAAGCGTAATTTTAGCCTTGTTATCAGCAAAGCGGCTACCATAGCTCAGGTTCAAACGTTCTTTTTGGCCCGAGAGGAACAGTTCAAAATCATCAGATGTTAAATTGGTTGTGTCATAGTCAAACCCTTTAAAGGCATTACTATAGTTTACACTCCATGTATCACCCTCAAAGATACCTTGTCCGTACATATCTAGGTCGAGGGCTGCATCTCCAGCAGATGAGTAAGCAAGTGTTGTTTCAAAACGGTTATGGTCATTTAAGAAATATGTAAACTTAGGCTCAAAAATACCCAAGCCTTTACCACCGTAGAAATCAAGTTCAGCTTGCGTATTATCAAATAGGCGCCATTTCACTTCAGCCTGTACAATAGGTGAGGTACCAATTTCAAAGTTGGCTCCGCGTGAAATACCCACTTGAATATTATACTCAGGCTTACCACGAGGTGAAATCTCTAGGAACTTACTAAAGTTCAAAGTTTCTTCTGTTACCGTACCATCTGTCTCTGTAATAACTGCACGAATTTCATAACTTCCTGATGGGAAACGAGATGTATCAATCTCCTGCAAACCAAAATCAAGAATACGGCTATAAAGGATACGGCTACCGCGATAAATATCAACCTGAGAACGGGCAGGAATGTAAAGCTCAACACGGCTACCGCGTAGAGATCTTAAGTCTTCATAAGACCTCAGCTCTGACGATAAACCAAAACCAAAGAAGTTACGGCTAAATGCAAAATCTTGTCCGACAGTTTCAAGTAAACCAAACTTAAGCGTAGAATGGTCAAAGTGGTAATTAAACGTTGCATCTGAAAGCTGGTAATCTTCACTCTTAGGCAAGAAACCACGTGTTTCAAAGAACCAACGTCCTTTACCAAATGTTGTAATGTGATCTAAAGCGAAACGGTCATTAGTATCTGACTGAAAATCCCAGTTACCTGTTCCTCTTAAAGAGTTGGCAAGAACCCACTTATCATAAGGCTGGAACTCACGTGTCGCCACATCAAGCTCTTGCTTAATGAGTGACTCTTTCGCAATCTCCATATTCACAAGGAAACGGTTTGGATCTACAGAAATTGTACCAAGCCCGTCTTGCTCTCTTGGCGCGCCTTTTTCAATGCGTCCTTTTACGAGCCCTCTAAAGAGTTCAGGATTTTTAACCATGTTCAACTGGTCAATCACAGCATCAATTTCAGTAATTTCAACCCAGCTGTCCGTAAATTTAACAGGTATAGACCCAAGCAGCTTGTCACCAACTTTAAAGTCAAATAAAAGCTCTTGAGGTGGGATATCCATAAGAAGAGCTTTCTTCAAATCTTGCTGAGTCACAGCTTCTACTTCAGGTGTTTCTACCTTTTGTAGAGAAGGCGGCGGCGCTTCCTCGTAAGCTTCAATGCCATCACCTTCTTCTTGTGCAAACGCATGTGCACTTAAGAGCAAAATGCTTGAAAGCGTGCAAGCGAGAAGGGAGTGTTTCATCATCATGAATCCAGCCCCCAAGCTTCTACAGGTACTTTCACTCGCTGCTTCTTAAGGTTGGTCATCAGATGAATTTCAATCTCTTCTGTTTGGAATTCTTCCGGCAGAACAAATTGGTATGAGCCGTTCGGGTAAAGCCTCTTACCAGAAATAAAGTGGCACAAGTCCTCTTTCTTCGAGTGGCAAATATCCCTGCGGAGCACCTCAACGTTTACATTACCTTCATTTAAAATGGTAATCACATTCCCTTCACGTTCCCATGAAAGCTTAGGTTTCTTCTCGTCCGGCTCAACAAAAACAAGTGCACCAGCACCTGTAATCACTGAAATATAAGGCTCGCCTTCTTTAGGGGTGTGCGCATCCATATGTGGCATAAAACGAAGTCTATAAACACCTTGCGTTGGCATAGCTTCATCACGTTGATAGAACATTTTGACCTGAACTTCAGAACGCGGTTCGATGACAAATTGTGATGGAGCGGTAAAGAGATTTGTAACCTCCTTAAGTTCCTTTTTAGAGTCACCAGGAGACACAACTTCAAGTGCCAGAGACTTAACGTTAAACGTTTTGTAATGAGACAAGTTTCGAACGTATAACGTTTGGTATTTATCATCCTTTTCGAAGTAAAGAATGTTATCAGAGAGCGCAAGTTGCGCAAAAGCAGCCGAATGGAACATCCAGCCAGAAATCATTGCAACCCAAAATATACGTCTCATATATTTATAGTAATGCACGCGGTAGAGCAGGGGTGAGAACTCTCGTACAAAAAGATCATAAAAAAGATGTTTTAAAAAGGGTTCTATGGCATTATACCCACACAAGATAAAAACAATAGAACGTTCACTTGTTTAATATGACTTGGTTCAAAATAAAGACGCCTGTTACAGTACTAGGGATCCTATCCCTACCTTTCATATGCTTAGCATATAATGTTCAAGCACAATCTCAACCTACTAACACGGTTGGATATGAAGCAGCATCAGAGACTGAAGTTGCAAGCGTCCCGAACCTTACCGTCAATTTTTCACTCAACAGTGTCGCTGATCCAGAGACAACGCAGTACTACACACAAATTGTAGAAGAAATGCTACGCAACCTTCCTCGTAAGGTTTCTCTCACAGGTGACCCTGCCTCTCTTGTACAAACAGAGCCTGTTTACGATCACCTGAAAGTGGTGAGCTACCTTCCTAAGGCCAATACAGACCCGAACGGCCTTGCTGAAAAGGACATTCGTTACTTCACAGTTGAGTTTGAAGTCCCAGAAGGGTTGGTAAACCTCATTGAAGTAGAAGACCTTCCACCAGGTGTAGAAAGCCAATCTATCGTTGTTCATAAAGGGAAGTACGAAGACTTCGTTGATATTCTATACAACGATGGCTCTGAACTTGAAACAACACCGCAAACACCAGAAGTAGGCTTGCAAAAAGCAGGCATGACAATGGACGACATTATGGGTAAAAAGCCAAAGTCTGAGATTGGTATGATGGTTGAAGACACAGCTAAAGCTCAGATGGAAAAAGATCGCATGATGCGCAAAGGTCCAACAAAGCTGATGCAAGAGATGACAGCACTTGAAGCCAGCAAAAAAGCTGGTAAAAAGCCGACCGCTGCTGCGCCAGTTAAAACAGCTGAAGCAAAACCAAGTAAGCCAAAAGCTTCTAAAACACCACTTAAGCTTAAAGGTGTGACAATTACTTTTAATAAAGGTGTAGATGTAGGTGGTAAACTGAAACCTCTTGCTGCATCAGGTAGCGAGAAGCGTCGCCTTCAAATGATTGCCTTTGTAACACCTATGGGTAATGAGACTATTACAGATGTAGCTAACCAAAGATTCCTAAGCGCTGAGAACGAGCTAAAGGCTGCTGGCATGCCAGTCAGCAAAATGCTTCGCAGCCGCATTATTCTGCAATCAGCAGAAACAAAAGATAAACTGAACATTACGCTGAAATAGCGAAAAGAGTTTCCCAATACATATTAAGTTCAAGATTAAGCAATAGCTTTATGATGGATTTTTTCTTTTGTAAAGACTGTGGAAGCGTAAGTGTACAAGCAAGTACATGCGCACCGCAAAAGCTGAGCAAAAGAAAAAAGGCGCAGAAAGATGAAGCTTAAATTGAACTAAGCTCCAATTTTAAGCTTCAAAGTCTTACTCGTAAGTGCGCTTAGAGCAGGAAGCGTGCAATCGTTCTCAATAAACTCAAGCAGAGCACCGCCACCAGTAGAAAGGTAACCCATTTGCTTCTCACGGCCTGTTAGCGCCACGCAAGCAAGCGTATCACCGCCACCAATCACACTAAAGCCTTTACTATGCGCAACACTCTCAGCAAGCGCTTTGCTGGCTTCATCAAACGGGTATGTTTCAAAGGCACCGACTGGGCCATTCCAAAGGATAGAGCCTGACATTTCCATAACCTTCGCCCAGTTGATCACTGTTTCAGGACCGACATCCAAAATCATTTCATGCGGCTGAACATCACCTGCTTTCACATGATGAGACGGCGCACACTCTTCAAGCTTTGTCGCAACCGTTACATCTGTTGGCAGAAGCAGACGGCACCCAATAATGCCAGCTTCAGCAAGAATGTCTCGCGCTTGGTCTAGGTAGTCTTCCTCATATAGTGAGTTGCCAACCTGCATACCCTTAGCAGCAAAGAAGGTGTTCGCCATAGCTCCACCAATAATAAGCGTATTCGCTTTTTTGATGAGCGCTTGCAGCACACCAATCTTAGTTGAAATCTTGCTACCGCCGATAATTACAGTAAAAGGCTCTTTCGGCTCACTTAAGATACCGCCAAGCGTCTCAAGCTCTTTTTGCATCAACAGGCCAATACCGTTTTCTTTTACGTTTGGTACAATACCAGCCATAGAGGCGTGCGTACGATGACTGTTCGCAAAAGCATCGTTCAGGTAAATATCAATACCCTTAGCAAGCTCTTTGGCAAACTCAGCATCACCCGCTTTTTCTTCCTTGTGGTAACGCAGGTTCTCAAGCAGCAGAAATTCACTTGGCTCAAGTCCAGCTTTTGCAGCGTCAACCTTATCGCCAATCACTTCACCTACAAACTTTACAGGGCTACCAAGTAGCTCTGATAGATACTCAGAGATAGGCTCAAGCGTAAATCTCTTATCTGCACCATCAGGGCGACCAAGGTGGCACCCCATGACAACTTTTGCACCAGCTTCTCTGAGCGCTACAAGGGTAGGGAGATGAGCCTTCAGGCGGGTATCATCCATAATTTTGCCGTCTTTCATCGGCACGTTAAAGTCAACACGTACAAATACTGTTTTATCTTTAACGTTAAGATCCTTCAGCGTATGAAAGTTCATGAGATAATACCCTTCCTTAAGGCGTGTGTTATACCAGCTTGTTTTCGAGCATGTAACGGCATACATCAATCATGCGGTTACTAAAGCCCCATTCGTTATCGTACCAGCTCAGAACTTTAACTAACTTACCGTCTTCCATCACACGCGTTTGCGTTGCATCAAATGTGCTAGAGGCGCTGCTGTGGTTAAAGTCGATAGACACAAGTGGCTTCTCGTTTACATCAAGCACACCTTCAAGCGCGCTAGAGGCTGCAGCCGACATTGCGTTGTTAATATCATCAACCGTTGTTGGGTTGCTTGGTACAAATGTTAGGTCAACAACAGATACATTTGGCGTTGGTACGCGAATCGCAAAACCATCAAGCTTACCCTGTAGCTCTGGCAGAACCAAACCAACAGCTTTAGCCGCACCTGTGCTTGTTGGAATCATGCTTAGTGCAGCAGCACGGGCACGACGCATATCTTTGTGAGAGGCATCCAAAATGTTCTGGTCATTTGTGTAAGCGTGAACCGTTGTCATTAGACCACTCTCAATACCAACAGTCTGGTGTAGAACTTTCGCCATTGGCGCAAGACAGTTTGTTGTGCAAGACGCGTTAGAGATGATCTTGTGGTCCGCACTAATCATGTCATGGTTTACGCCGTAAACAACAGTCACGTCAGCGTCGCCAGCAGGCGCACTAATCAGAACTTTCTTCGCACCAGCTTCTAGGTGCATACTTGCTTTTTCGTGACTTGTGAACAGACCTGTACATTCAAATACGATATCCACCTTAAGGGCTTTCCAAGGAAGCTCTTTAGGATCACGCAGGCTTGTGCAGATAATACGGTCTTCACCAATTTTAATGGCGTCGCCATCAACTTCTACGTTTTGACCAAAACGGCCGTGTACACTATCAAACTCGAGAAGGTGTGCCATATCTTCTGTTGGCGACAAATCGTTAATAGCAACAATTTTAATATCTTCTACACCGCTTTCATATAGGGCGCGAAGTACGTTGCGACCGATTCGTCCAAAGCCATTAATAGCAATTTTGAGTGTCATAGTTTCTCTTTCTCTCTTTTTATAATCTTAAGCAGGCATCTGTGTCAGCATGGCATCTACGATAGCTTTCACCGTAATGCCTTTTGCTTCATAAATTTCAGGGGCAGGGGCGCTCATACCAAAATCATCTACGCTGAGCATTTTACCCGTCATGCCTACAATACTTCCCCATCCAAACTTACTACCAGCTTCTACACCTACACGCGCAGTGAGCGTGCTTGGTAGAACCGATTCTTTATATTCATTGCTTTCAGCGTCAAATAGCTCCATGCAAGGCATACTGATCACACGCACATTATAGCCCTGTGTCATCAGTTCACTTTGCGCTTCAAGTGCAAGGTGTACTTCTGTACCCGTCGCGATAATCGCGCCGTGCAGATCAAGCTCAGGTGATTCAGCTGAAAGAATGTAAGCGCCATGCGCCGACTTGTTTTCAGGCAAGTGTACTGTACGTACCGCAGGAACACCCTGACGGCTCAGGCACATCACACTTGGACCACCTTGGCGTGCAAGCGCTGTTGCGTAACACTCTGCTGTTTCCACTTGGTCAGCAGGCCTAAATGTCATCAGGTTCGGTGTTGCACGAAGCATTGCCATATGCTCAACAGGCTGGTGCGTTGGGCCATCTTCACCAAGGCCAATAGAGTCATGTGTCATCACATAAATGACTTGCTGGTTCATAAGAGCCGCAAGGCGCATTGCTGGGCGCATATAATCTGCAAAGCAGAGGAACGTTCCGCCAATAGGTAGAATTCCCCCATACAGAGCAAGGCCATTCATCACTGAGCCCATGGCATGTTCACGAATCCCATAGTGAATGTAGTTTCCACCAAAGTCATCAGCAGTAATTTCGTACATGCTGGCATCTTTTGTGTTGTTAGAAGGGCTTAGGTCAGCACTTCCACTAATAAGATCAGGCAAACAAGCGGCAAGGGCGCTAATGCACGTTCCGCTCGCTTTACGTGTTGCAACTTTTGGCTTATCTGATGCAGAAAGCTCTTTCACTTCCTCCATCGCTTCAATCGCAATACGGCGGTATTCTTTTTGAAGCTGCTTTGTGAGCTTCTTATTTTTCGGGCTATCCTTAAACTTAGCAACCCAACGTTCGTACGTCACTTGGTTACGCATTGCCGCCGAATTCCACATTTCATAAACTTCAGCCGGAACTTCAAATGGACCATGGCCCCAACCAAGGCTCTTACGCATTTCAGCAATCTCTTCATCACCAAGAGGCTCACCATGTGTCTTGTGGCTTCCCGCCTTAGAAGGCGCGCCTTGGCCAATCGTTGTTTTAAATGCGATAAATACTGGCTTATGACAATCCTGTGCCCCATCCAGTACACGGCGGATCATATCCACATCGTGTCCGTCACACTCAAAGTAATCAAACCCGTAAGATTCAATACGGCCTTTCATATCCGTTGACGTTGACATATCAGTCGAGCCATCAATGGTAATACCGTTATCATCAAATAGAACAATAAGGTTCTTCAACTTCAGGTGACCTGCCATTTCTAGCGCTTCGTGGCTAATCCCTTCCATCAGGCAACCATCACCAACCATGACATATGTTTTGTTACTATAAAGGTCAGCACCAAACTGCTTCGCCATTTTCTCTTGGCCAATCGCCATACCCACAGCATTTGCAAGGCCTTGCCCAAGAGGGCCCGTTGTTGTCTCTACACCTGCTGTATGGCCAAACTCTGGGTGCCCCGGTGTTTTAGAATCTTTTTGTCTAAACTCTTTAATATCGTCCATTGTGAGGCCGTACCCCGTAAGATGAAGCACACTATAAAGAAGCATAGACGCATGACCGTTAGATAGTACAAAGCGGTCACGGCCCGGCCACATAGGGTCCTTTGGTGTAAAACGCATGTACTCTGCAAATAGAACAGTTGCTACATCTGCCATACCAAGTGGCGCACCTGGGTGTCCGCTATTGGCTCTCTGAATGGCATCCGCACTTAAAAAGCGGATAGCATTCGCCATTTGTTTATAATCAAGGTGTTGCATATGGATATTTTCAGCAGTCATAGCAAAAAACTTACTTTGTTATTTTGCCTGTAAGAATACCCCGTTTAGGGGCAGGGAGCAAACCTTGCCTTAAATATATGCAAGTTAATCAAAATGTTTTGCCAAGGGTGTGTGGCTCTGATAACATTTTTAGATTAAGAACGTATTCCAACATATTGTAAAAAAGGCTCTATCAACCCATGGCTGACGCTTTAAAAGAAAACAAAATGTCATCTGCAGAACGCTTAGAAAGCGCACTGCAAGCCCTTGAATCTCATGTCCGTTCAGGCGGAGGGATGGTTGGTAAAAACGCTGTTGAATCTGCCGAAATCCACGACCTGAACAAGTCTGAGCTTGAAGACTTGCGTCGTGAAAACGCGATTCTAAAGGATAAGCATAACACGCTACGCCTTAAGCTTGATAAAGCCATCACAACAATTGAAACAGTACTGGAGAAACAATAATGAGCGGATTTAAATCAGTTAACGTAGCAGCTCGCCAGTACAGAATGTCTGTTGAACCAGGCCAAGAAGCACGCCTTGATAAAGTGGCTGATATCTTTAACAGCTACATTGATCAAATTAAAGAAATGGCTGGCAGCGGCATTGACCGTGACCAAATGATTGTACTTGCAGGCCTGCTTATGGCAGACGAACACCTTTCACTGCGCCAACAAAAAGACGGCGAAGGCGAAACACTTGAGCGTTACCACTCACGCCTTGCAGAACGTATTGAAGGCATCCTGTCTCAAGTCAGCGCATAATACTTATTCCACAGAAAAAGCCCCGCGATATGCGGGGCTTTTCTTTTTCGATTAATCGAACAGTTGCGGGTCATTCAGACGTGTAAACACATCCGATGAAATGCAACCAATTGCGGTATCAACATATTCAGACTGCTCAGACTGGCGCTTCTTGTCCCAATAATCATAGGGACGCGTCGGCATCATGAAGTCACCTTGCTCAGGCTGATTCAGGATAACCACCCGCCGATCACCATCGCGAGTGCGGAAGCGCACCATCAACTTCAAGCAGCTCTTATAACCAGAGAATGCACCACGCAGCTCACGTTCTGCAAGATCACCAGAAGCAAGCATACTGGGCTTCATATTGCGGAAGCGGTTGTCTTCATCAATGTCATAAAAGACATCTTTGATCAGCTCGACCCCAAGCACAGTAGAGCCTGCCGGCAAAATCATCGTACTTCCACGGTTAAAATGATGAATCTCGTCACCATAGTAAGCGGGGATATACAGCGCTTCTTGCAGGCCCATGTTCTCAGCACTGATGCCAAACCAGCCCTTCGCCACAAGCGTCTGCTCACCATTGCGCTGTCTGAATTTAACTTCATAGTCATAAACAAAGCTCAAATCAGGCAAAACGGTGGGTACCGCTGGAGCATGATCCCAAGGGACACAAGTCCGGAAAACCTTTTCACCCTCATCATCCCGATACGACTCAAACGGGTCACGTTCAGACAGGAAGGTTTCAAGGGAGTAAAAGCGCGCTGAGGACTTCTGTAAATCTTCAAATTTCATATTAGGATTCCTCCAAGACAAAAAGAGAAAAAAGAGATAGAATTCAAAGTCTGTATACCAGTAGTAAAAATAAAAAGCAAACCAGATGACTGCGATCAGTAAAACATTCCTCCGTAAACAGCTAGAAAGTAAAAGGGATAGACTCTCCCCATCAGATAGAGCTTACGCTGCCGACGATATGATTAAACGTGTCCTAGAGGTTCTTACCCCTCTTAAGGGAGAGACCATAGGCATGTATTTCGCTATACGGACAGAACCTGACTTAAGCCCTATGGTAGCTGAAATATCTCTACAAGATAAAACCTTTGCCTTGCCCCGTGTTATGGGGAGTGAGAAACCTCTTAAGTTTAATACATGGACCCTTGATGAAATGATGGATGAAGACATCTTTGGAACCCCTTGTGCCACAGGTGAAGAAACCTTCCCTGATATCTTTATTGTTCCTCTCCTAGGTTTTGATGAAAGAGGGTACCGTATGGGCTATGGCGGAGGGTATTATGACCGTACCCTTGCACACTATAGAGAAGAGGGGAAAGAGTTTATAACCATTGGGGTCTGCTATGATGCCTTAAAGCTTGACCTTTTCCCGGCTGAACCTCATGATGTGCCCCTAGATTATATCGTCACAGAAAAACAAACGATTGCATGTACACATGACTAATGAAAACGTAACACGCCTTTTATTCCTTGGAGACATCTTTGGTAGCCCAGGACGTAAAGCCGTTAAAGATCACCTTCCAATGCTTAAAGAGAAACTTAAGCTAGACTTTGTCGTTGCCAATAGTGAAAACGCAACAGGAGGCTTTGGCCTCAATAAAGATAAAGCACGTGATATTTTTAGTTACGGTGTAGATGTCGCTACTCTTGGTAACCATACATGGGACCAAAAGGAAGTGTTTGATCTTCTAGAGCACGATAAGCGCGTTCTTCGCCCTATGAACTACCCTCCAGGGACAGTTGGTAGAGGTTACCGTGTCTTTACAGCAGATAATGGTAAACGTATTGCGGTAGTGAACGTACTTGGTCGTCTCTTTATGGAGCCATACCTAGATTGCCCATTCCAAGCAACACGCAAACTTCAGAGAGAAACCCTTCTAGGCGATGATTACGACATCATGCTTGTTGACGTACACGCAGAGACAACATCTGAGAAGCGTGGCCTTGGTTACCTATGGGACGGTAAAGCAAGTGTTGTAGTCGGGAGCCATACGCATACCCCTACAGCAGATACACACATTATGGCTAAAGGTACAGGCTTCCATACAGATACTGGTATGTGCGGTACATATAACTCATGCCTCGGTCTTTCATTTGAAAGCATCATGCCAAGATTTGAGCGCAAAGGTAAGTTCCCATTCCAAGCATCAAGCGAAGGTGAGCCAACACTCTGTGCAACATATGCAGAGATTGGTGAGGATGGCCTATGTAAGCGTATTGAGATGGTCCGTGTTGGCGGCATTTTACAAGAAGCGATTCCTGAGCTATAACTTACCCCTATATTGACAGGGTATACCTATAAATTGATATAAAGCAGCACAGAACAATTTATAAAGCTGCAAACGAAGAGAGAAAGATAAAAACATGGCTGGACATAGTAAATGGGCAAACATCAAACACCAAAAAGCCCGTGTAGATGCCAAGCGCGGTAAAATTTTTACACGTCTTATCCGTGACGTGATGACAGCGGCACGCAGTGGCGGTGGCGATGTTAACTCTAACCCGTCACTACGCCTTGCTGTTGAGACAGCACGTAAGAACAACATGACCAAAGATACAATTGAGCGCGCTATTAAGCGTGGTACAGGTGAGATTGCTGGTGATGATTACGTAGAGAAGGTGTACGAGGGCTACGGCCCAGCAGGTGTGGCTATTATTGTAAAGACACTAACTGATAACGGCACACGTACATTTACAAACGTACGCACAGCTTTCAACAAGAACAACGGTAACCTCGGTACAGATGGTAGCGTTGCTTGGATGTTTGAAGAGCGCGGCATGCTTCAGTACCCAGTGTCTATCGGTACAGAGGACGACGTTATGGAAGCAGCTATTGAAGCAGGTGCTGCTGACTTTGAACCATCTGATGAAGTTTACACAGTTTACACAGAAGTACCTGACTTCGGTGAAGTGCGTAACGCCCTTATTGAGAAGTACGGTGACCCAGCAGAAGCTGACCTGACGTTTGTACCAAAGCAAACGCAACCAGTTGCAGATGCTGAAACAGCTAGGAAAGTGATTAAGCTTGTTGAAGTTCTAGAAGAAGACGATGACGTACAAAACGTAATCGTAAACATGGAACTTGACGACGCCGTAGCAGAAAGTTTGGCGGGCTAAGTCATTACACACTTAAAAAAGCCTCCGTCTGGAGGCTTTTTTACATTTTTTATAGCAGTACTTGAAACTCAAAAAATCATTCCCATACTTAAAACTCCGGCAGATGTATGCCGTTTTGAAAGCGCCAGGCTCTACCCCTAAAAAGGATTCATTGCAGCCAGTCGCTATATGCGAGAGGCGGAAGACTACACTTTCGACCTCGGGGGCGATGTGCCCCCATCGAGTCCCCGGACCGTGAAATAACGGCGCCGTGGATAGTTCCTCCGACCTTGAGGAGTAAGTCAGATATCACATTTGGCATAAGGTCTACCTTGCTCCCCCTTTTTGGGGGAGCATTTTTTTGTTGCCATACCCCATTCACTTGCATACAATCCATCATCCCAACAGCCAAATAAGGGATAAACATATGCTGTACAACGTGCAAAAGCTTACAGACGCCGATCATGATCTGATTGGGCAAGCCAAAGATCTTATGTTTAAAAGGTGTAAAACCCGTTCACATCAACTCACAAGTATCGTGCGCATGAAGTCTGGTAATGTTTATGCAGGTGTTCATGTTGGCCTCTATGTTCGCAGACTCTCTACTTGCGCAGAAGCCGTAGCCCTTGGCACAGCCCTCACAGAAGGCGAAGAAGGGATCGATACAATCGTGACTGTCCGCATGAAAAGCCCAGACATTGCTTATGAAGATATCCGCGTCGTTTCTCCATGTGGCATCTGTAGGGAGATGATCAGCGACTACGACCGCGACGCCACCGTCATTATGGAAAAAGACGGCGAGTTGGTTAAATTCCCAATCATGGACCTGATTCCTGAAAAATATGAGAAAAGGGTGGGAGATCACGCACATGCTTGTTAGGGCTGCATCATTCTCATTCGTATCTTTTTTAATCATCTGTTTTATTGTGTTTATTTTCAAAACAGCGCAAACATCAGGACACGAGTGGGCCAATCTTTGGACCAATGTTTTTGTTGGATGCTCTCTCGTTGCATTTGCAGGACTAACTTGGAGGGTATCTCATTATCAATCCAGAGAATCAAATAGAAAAGCTCTAAGGCAAAACTATATAAGGCTAATGACAGCCTGTGAAAAAGAGCGACAAGCAATAGCATCTTTTTACCCCGACATAAGAAGAAGCCAACAAAATTCACCAACAGATGAATTTATTATGGAGTTTAATTTAGTTAAAAGAGAGGCTGAACTTCTACAAGAAAAAGATATTGTTACATATTTAGAGCCAATCATGGAAATCATTAGCGTCTCCCAAGATAAGCGCCGAAAATACACTGAGGATGAAAATAATTTATTATCATATAAGAAAGCTTTAAATACGCTTAATGAAGCAATAAAAGTATGCCATGCCCCTGTATATCAACACGCACTTAAAAAGTATAAATAATATTTCTTTGCTCTCAACCATGCATTCCTCCATAATCACTCCATGCTTAAAGATATTCTACTCCTTCTTGCAACGTTTTACCTACCTGCCGTAGTGATGTGGCGCGTGGCGTATTTCAGCAAGCATGCAAGGTTTATTAAAATCAGCAGCTACAGCTTTTACCTCTATACGCTTTCTATTATTTTGTACTTTGTGCCGTTTCTGGCAGATTGCACCAGCAATATGATTGATGGGTTTAAGCATTGCAGCCACCTCAGCAATGAAACAGCCAACATTATTGGCCTCACAAGTTTTGCCCTTTGGGGTATCGTGATTATCATCTACGCGCTTGTTCTCATGTTTTACAGCACAAAACTCATTTACAAAAAGGTTTTTAAGCGCTCATGAAAATTCTCGGTATTGACCCAGGTCTAAACAACATGGGCTGGGGCGTGATTCGCGCTCAAGGTTCATCTCTTTCATACCTTGCAGGGGGTACGGTTAAGGTGCCATCTAAACTGCCAATGTCTGAGCGTCTCCTTAAGCTGCATGAAGCCCTTGATGAGATTATGACTGTGCATAAGCCTGATAGCGTTGGCATTGAGGAAGTATTCGTGAACTCTAACGCCCGTACCAGTCTTATTCTTGGTCAGGCAAGGGGTGTTGCTATGCTCACGCCTGCCAAACACGGCATCAGCGTAGATGAGTACACACCCAGCAAAGTGAAACAATCTGTTGTTGGCACAGGTAAAGCAAGTAAAGAGCAAGTGCAACACATGGTAAAAATGCTCCTGCCAACGGCTCAGTTTAAAACACTTGATACGGCTGATGCCCTCGCAATCGCCATTACACACGCGCATACATTGCAAAATCAAATCCTCCTAAAATCAGCATAAGCTCTCGCTTTTTCACACGCTTTGCCGTAAACTGTTTTCGTCTTAAATAAGAAAAACGGGCAGGGGACACATTCATGATTCATTTTCTAAAAGGTATCATTGCAGAAGTCGGTGACGACTATCTTGTGATGGACGTAAACGGCGTAGGCTACAAGGTGCTGACACATGCACGTATGCTAGGGGGCCACGCAGAAGGTGAAGCCACAACTGTTTCTACATACATGCACGTCCGTGAAGACCAAATGACACTGTTTGGCTTTACAGACACAACCGAGCGAAAACTCTTTGAAGTGCTGACATCAGTCAGCGGTGTAGGCCCTAAGATGGGACTTGCCATTCTTAGCGCCCTTTCACCAGATGAAGTGACTGGCGCTATTTCTATGCAAGACCCAACAATGCTGACACGCGCAAGCGGTGTGGGTAAAAAGCTTGCTGAGCGTATTGTGCTTGAGCTGAAAAACAAAGTTGGTAGCCTTCCTGTTTCAGCTTCAGCAACTGGCGCTACTGGCGGTACAGTGGTAAGCATGCCAGCAACAGGCCTTGCAGGCGATGTCCTCAGTGCCCTTGTTAACCTTGGCTACAAACAAGCCCACGCAAAAGACGCTGTTGCTATGGCTCTTAAAGAGCAGGGCGAAGGCGCAAACTTTGATAACGTATTTAAAGGGGCTCTACAGGAGCTAAAGGTCTAACATGACGGAACATGCAGAACGCATTGTAGAGCAGGAACAAATTGAGGGCGATCGCCCAGATACGGCCTTGCGTCCAGAAAACCTAGATGCCTTTGTCGGCCAACAAGCTGTACGGGATAACCTGAGTATTTTTGTAAAGGCGGCAAAGGCGCGCTCTAAAGCGCTAGATCACGTGCTTCTTTACGGCCCTCCAGGGCTAGGGAAAACCTCTCTGGCACAGATTGTTTCTAAGGAGATGGGTGTTGGCCTGCGCAGTACATCTGGCCCAGTGATTGAAAAATCTGGTGACCTTGCAGCCATCCTTACATCACTTGAACCAAACGATGTTCTCTTTATTGATGAAATCCACAGGCTCAACGCACATGTAGAAGAGATTCTGTACCCAGCTATGGAAGATGGCAAGCTTGATATTATTATCGGTGAGGGGCCAGCAGCCCGCACAGTTAAGGTTGAGCTGCCTCCATTTACACTGGTAGGTGCCACAACACGTGCTGGACTACTTACAAATCCACTGCGTGATCGCTTTGGCGTGCAGTTCCGTATGGAATTCTACAGCCCAGAAGAACTGGTTGAGATTCTCCGTCGTGCCTGCCGCAAGCTAGACGTAGATATTGCAGATGATGGCGCTCTTGAAATTGCGCGCCGTAGCCGTGGTACACCACGTATTGCACACAGACTCCTCCGCCGTGTACATGATTTCGCCCTTGTAAAAGGCAACGGCCACATTGACCGTGAAATTGCAGACATGGCTCTGGCTGCCCTAGAGGTAGACGCCAAAGGCCTAGATAAGAACGATAAGCGCTACTTGACAAGCATTATGGATAAATTCTCAGGTGGCCCTGTTGGCCTCGAAACCATTGCCGCTGCGATTGGGGAAAGCAAAGACACAATTGAAGATGTTCTAGAACCATACCTGATTCAGCTTGGCTTTATTCAGCGTACACCGCGCGGACGTGTCATTACCCAAAACGGCTACGGCCACTTTGGCAGAAACGCACCAAGCACTGAAGGCTCACTTATCTAAAGAAAAAGGCTCCCAAACGGGAGCCTTTTCATTCGATTTTTTAGTAACATGTACAAGGGTCTTCGAAACACCAGCATGGCCACAAAGCAGCCAAAGCAGTAGAATTCAAAAGTATCTTTTTCATAATAGTCTCCTTAGTAAGAGGTACGAACCCGCGTGCACTCAGCTTTGGTGCTTTGCACGGTTTCATCCACATGGGTAATTGTGATTTTGGTGAATGTATTGGGCAGGAAGGTGTTCAAAGTCCGGCCTTTTTCACCGTTTTCTTCCCACTCTGTGACCACATCAATGCCTTCCTGCATCAGCTTCTTTTTCAAAAGCAGAGCATTTTGTGTAGCATCCATATGCTGGTCACCCTCAACGTTAAAGGTAAAATCATAGATACCAATACCGTCATCCACTCTCACAATCAAAGTGCAAGCAGTTTGCAAGCGAGGTTCTTCAGGAGGAAAACATCCACCTGGTGCAATAAGCGGCTCCAGGCCGTCCTGACCAGTCCAGTTAACTGGACGAGGCATCATTTGAATTGTCATAGCGACAGGTCCTTATAAAAAGATAAAGAAAAGATAAGGTATTCATAAAACGTATACACAGCATACAAAGCCCTGTAAAGCGAAAAGGCTCCCCAGAGGGAACCTTTTCTTTTCAATCGATTAACGCTTGTGATACAGGCTCACAATTTTTGCATAGCTCTGTGCCAAACCTTCAAGATCTTTCAGGCTGATACGCTCATTTACTTGGTGCATGCCACCTTCTTGCAAATACCTCTCAGGGGCACTGCCATCTGGCTTTAATCCACCACGTTCAGGAGGGCCATATTCCAGCACCTCTGCATCAGGGTAAAAGCGTTGCACAAAACGCCCATCTGTTGTGCCACCATTCATATCCACCTGCGGGTATCCCCATTCACGACTATAAAGCGCAGATTTAACCGCATCAAACAGCTTGCCTTCATGAGGTGTGGCGTAGGGCAAAGAGACGCTGTGCAGGTTGGCTTCAACCGTAACACGCTCTAACTTGCGTTCAAGGTTTGTCATACCCCAAACTAAACGCCTCATATCTTCTACAAGCTCTTCAGGCGACCACTCACTGGTAAAGCGAATATTCCAGAGCATTTCTGCCCGAGCCGGCACAACAGCAGAAGCACCAAAGTCTCCAGACTTCATAGCGATAATCTGGAATTGTGTTTGGGTTTGTCCTTTATCACGAAAGCCCCAGTCATACTGACCAAGCAGGTCAGCAGCTTCAATAAGAGCCGTATTGGGGTTTTTGAACGAACCTGCATAAGCCGCATGGCCTTGCACACCGTCACAAGTCAGCTTACCAACCAGGCTGCCGCGGCGGCCAGATTTGATATGCGTCCCAAGCGAATCAGGCGAGGAGGGCTCACCCACAAGAAAAGAGTCCACATGAACACCTTCCTCTTTCATCTGCTCAAGAACCTTTGCGGTTCCGTTCACAGCGGCCCATTCTTCATCACCGGTAATCACAGCAGTAACATGAACATCATCCTGCTGCTGCATCACCTCAGCCATAGCTGAAAAGAAAGCCGCAACAGAGCCTTTCATATCTGTGGCACCACGGCCATACAGAAAACCATCCTTCACCTGCGCCGAGGTGGGGGAGTTATCCCATAGAGCCGCGTTACCTGCGGGCACAGTATCCACATGGCCCAAATAGCACAAGTGTTGATCTGCGTTACCTTTACGCCAAGTCACCACAAGGTTGCTTACAGGGTAGGGCCACTTTTCATGGCCGCCCTCAAAACGCTTCATTGACCATGTCGCGCCAGAACGCTCAGCGTACCGAGCAAGCTCAAAAAGGCAGTCTTCAACTGTTAAAAGACCCTCCCTATTACCATCTACAACAGTTGTGGTGCTGTAGTGGATTAAGTTTTGCGCCAAAAGCAAAACATCAGACGTCATAAGAGTTACTCCTTTAGACGAGAAAAACGAAAAATACAGATTGATGTATACATGGGTATATACCAATATAGGCCTACTTTAGCAACAGGGAACTTACCTCAAGAGATGGAACACATTAAGTCACGTGGCTTACTAGAACACGCACCGGATCTTGTCGGTTCATATGCGCTAACCATCCGCCCAATGATATCTAAAGATCACGAGCAAATTCGCAGCCTTTATATTGATTCCATTAAACGGAATGAAAAAGGCTTCATTCAAAACCTCAGCTACCACGGTGATATTGTAGAGCTTGGCCAAAAGATGATTGATGCTGGCGGAGACTTTGCCGTTACAGAGCACCGCGGCAAGATTGTTGGCTTTGGTGGCCTTAAGCCAGATGAAAAAGAAGGGGCTGTAGAGCTCTGTAAACTCCACCTTCTACATAGCTTGCAAGGTGTGGGCATTGGTAAACAAATGACCAAATACCTCCTACTACGTGCCAAACAGCTTGGCTTCACAAATTGTATTCTACATGTCACAACATCACAAACAGCTGCCATTGGCCTTTATAAAACCCTTGGCTTTATAGAAGATAAATGCGAGGTGTGGCGTGGAGACATCTGTGGTAAAGAGGAAAGCTTTGAATGTCTCTTTATGCACAAAAATATTTCATAAAAATTGATACACCCCCTTGCAACGCTCAACAAATATGTTAAATTAGCACTCACAAAACTGGAGTGCTAACACTCCATGGAGTTCAATGATGAAAAGAAAGGGCATGATACATGTCAACTAAACTACGTCCACTATACGACCGCATTGTCGTAAAGGCACTTACTGAAGATGTAAAAACTGCTGGTGGAATCATTATTCCAGATAGCGCAAAAGAAAAGCCAACAAAAGGTGAAGTTGTTGCAGTGGGTAACGGTGCGATTACAGCTGACGGAACAACACGTGCAATGGAACTTAAAGTTGGTGATACGGTCCTTTATAAAAAATGGGGCGCTGACGAAGTAAAAGTAGATGGTGAAGATCTACTTGTGATGCGTGAAGAAGACGTCATCGCTGTTTACGCATAAATTCTATTAGAAAGGGCTGCAAATCACTTATTATTTGCTGCACTCGGCTCATGTATAAATCAATACACTTCGCCTGTGTGCATCAATAACAAATGATTTTCGCACCTATCTAACGAATTTTATATAACTAGTTTTATAAAAAAACTCTTAAAAGAGTAGGAGAAATACAATGGCTAAAGATATTCGTTTTAACGAAGATGCTCGTAAAAAAATGCTAGCAGGTGTCAATACACTTGCTGATGCAGTTAAAGTAACACTTGGACCTAAAGGTCGTAATGTGCTGCTAGATAAATCATTTGGTGCACCTCGTGTAACAAAAGATGGTGTATCAGTAGCAAAAGAAATCTCGCTTAAAGATAAGTTTGAGAACATGGGTGCACAGATGGTACGTGAAGTGGCATCTAAAGCTGTAGACCATGCTGGTGACGGTACAACAACAGCAACAGTCCTTGCGCAAGCCATCTTTAAAGAAGGCACAAAGAGCGTTGCTGCTGGCATGAACCCTATGGACCTTAAGCGCGGTATCGATATGTCTGTTGAGGCTATGGTTGCTGAACTTGGTAACATGAAAAAGGATGTTGCAGGTAAAGGTGAAATTGCTCAGGTTGCAACAATCTCTGCAAACGGTGACAGCGCTATTGGTGAAATTATTGCCGAAGCAATGGAAGTTGTTGGTAAAGAAGGTGTGATTACAGTTGAAGAAGCAAAAGGCCTAGAAACGACTCTAGATAGCGTTAAAGGTATGCAGTTTGACCGTGGTTACCTCTCTCCTTACTTCTGCACAAACATGGAGAAGATGACGACTGAAATGTCTGCTCCAGTAATTTTTGTTACAGATAAGAAGATTACAAACCTACAGCAGATTCTTCCAGTCCTTGAGCCAGTCGCTCAAGGTGGTAAAGAGCTTCTACTGATTGCTGAAGACATTGAAGGCGAAGCACTTGCAGCGTTGGTTGTGAACAAACTACGTGGTGGCCTTAAAGTTGCCGCTGTTAAAGCACCAGGCTTTGGTGACCGTCGTAAAGCAATGCTTGAAGACATCGCAACACTTACAGGCGCAGTCGTATTTAGCGACGATATGGGTATGGACTTCGAGAAGAGCGAAATCACACCAGACATGCTTGGTACGGCTAAATCAGTAACAATCACAAAAGACCACACAACTATTGTTGATGGCGCTGGTGATAAAGCCCTTGTTGAAGCACGTTGTGAGCAAATCCGTGCTCAAATGGCTGAAACATCTAGCGACTACGACAAAGAGAAACTTCAAGAGCGTCTCGCTAAACTTGCTGGCGGTGTTGCAGTCATCAATGTTGGTGGTGCAACTGAAGTTGAAGTGAAAGAGAAGAAAGACCGTATTGACGACGCACTTGCTGCAACACGCGCAGCTGTAGAAGAGGGCGTTGTTGCAGGCGGTGGTGTTGCACTACTACGCGCTGCAAAGGTTCTAGATACGCTAAACACAGCAAACGCTGACCAAAAAGCAGGTGTCGCAATCATCCGCCGCGCGATTCAAGAGCCGATGCGCCAAATCGCAACAAACGCTGGTGTAGACGGTGCTGTTGTTGTTGGTAAAGTTCTCGAAAACAACAAAACAACTTGGGGCTACAATGCTGCAACTGGTGAGTACGTTGACATGCTTGATGCAGGTATCATCGACCCAACTAAAGTTGTACGTACAGCTCTACAAGACGCTGCATCTGTATCAGGCCTTATGGTAACAACAGAGGTTATGGTTACAGATATGCCAGAAGAAAAAGCTGCAGGCGGCATGCCAGACATGGGTGCTATGGGCGGCATGGGTGGAATGGGCGGCATGATGTAGTCCATCACTCCCATATAACCTTAAAAAGGCGGCTCTTCGGAGCCGTCTTTATTTTTGCCCTTGAAAAGAAAAGGGTGCATACCCACTCTCAATTTTGAGCAAACCATCTCTTACCTTTTTTATCTACAGGAGCATACCAATGCAAGGACACTTCCATAACCCTGTTAAGCAGACAGGTTTTTTCATGAGAATTCTGATCGCTCTGCGCCTGGTTAAGGCACCAAGCCAGCCCGTCTATCAAGTCGGCGCAGTTATGGAGCCATTGAAATATAATACCGGAGGTTCTGAATGGACCCATGGGAGAGTTACCGTGTATCACACTGATGGCACAAAGCAGACACTCCACTGCCAAGGCAAAATCGATTAAAAGAAAGAGGCGGGTAACCGCCTCTTTTTTATTGTTTTTCCAAAAATCATTTCTTACTTGCCCAAACTTTAGGCAACATGCTAGGTATACAACAAACCAAATCTGAATTTTCTTTTTATTCTCTAGGAGTTCTCCTATGTTTACGCCCCTTAATGGGCAATATCAGCCCAAGCACAAGCCGCGCATCTTTGCACGCAAGTCTTGCCCCGTTGCCATTGACGTGATGGACCTCGACTCCACGCTTACATCAAGTGCAGCGGAAGAAGCGTTAGAGCAGGCTCTTGTTGATGAAATGGCTCAATACTTTCCGGATAACCCCCGTGAAGAGGCCATTGCCATCAACCAAGCAGGCTACCGCAAGTATGGCACCACAGCCTTGTTTATTGAACATGAGTTTGGTGTTCCACAAGATGAGTTTGTCCGCGCGGCATATACCCGCTTTCATGAAAGCTGTGGCCACATGTATCAGCCCAATGCTGATTTGACACGTGCCTTGCAGCGCCATGACCGTCCTCGGATGATCTTTACCGCATCCCCCATGTTCCATGCCAAGTTTGTTTTGAACAAAATGCGCATTTGGGATGCATTTGATGGCATCGAGGCCGCCGACGGCGCTTTGATTGCTGGTCGCAAAAAATACGCAATCAGTGTTCTGCGTGATCTGCGCCTGCACATTTGGGATAGCTTCAAAGCTATGCCGCAACATGTTGCCATTTATGATGACAAAAGCGCTGTTCTTAACGCCGCTAAGGAAGAGGGCTTTGGTCATCGCATTCAAGTGCGTGACCGGACCGCCACCTTCCATGGCCCCATTACAGATCAGGCAACCATGCACGTAAAGTGCGTACCGTCTGCTCTGGGTGCTTTGGCAGCCTAAAATCGATCAAGCAAAAGAGCCTCATCTGAGGTTCTTTTGTTGTTCTGTATGGTAAACTTTGTTATAGGAAAAGAATACGTTATCTGATTTTTCCTGTTTACACGCCAAAGGAGGCACACAATGCTCTTTAATTTAGACCCGTATGACTACTTCCACTTTCACATTTATTTTAAAAATGAGGAAGAAGAGAAGAGGGCCATGACACTCTCCAAGCAGCTCATTGAGCTGTTTGGCGGCGAATACAACAAACCTGTAAACAAGCCAATTGGACCGCACCCTTACCCAATGGTAGAAGTAGACATCGGTAAAAACATGACCGCAGGCCAACGCCGCGAAAAATTTGCTGCCGCTGTTATGTTCTGCATGAACCATGGCAACGGCCTATCTATACTGATTCACGCTATGGGTGAAGACGTTGATGCACTCAGTGCTCACACCAAAGAAGCGCTTTGGGTTGGCCCACAGCTGGACCTCAACCTAAATGCCTTTAAAGGCCACAACTAACGGAAAACGCCCTTGTTTCTCGGACTACTCTTTACCGCAACCTTTTGGGGCGGCATGATTTGGCTGTGCTTTTACTTTGGTTCAGCATGGCCACTTATCTTAACTGTGTTTGGTATCTTGGGCTTTGGTTATGCCTCCATGTTCATCCAAGAACTTGTAGCCAAGCGCCAAGCCAAAAAGAACCCCACAGACCTAAGGTCTCTCAGGAAAAAACGAAAGAAGCCTGCTGAAAAGTAAGCTTTAAAATGAAACCACCCTTCGGGGTGGTTTTGTTGTTCAAGAACAGGTATTATGCCCGCCATGGAAAATGCACGCAATGAACACACACCTTATGCGGATCTGTCACCAGACTGTATTTTGAATGCTGTAGACACGACAAAATATGAAACCTCAGGCCAAATGTTTGCCCTAAACTCATATGAGAACCGTGTGTATGACCTCGGCCTCGAAGGTAAAAACGAGCACATCATTGCCAAATTCTACCGTCCAAACCGCTGGAACAAAGAGCAACTTCAAGAAGAACATAACTTTACACTCGGCATGGCCAGTGCTGAAATTGACGTTGTTGCCCCATTAGTAATAGATGGCAAAACACTCTTTGAATATGAAGGCTACCTCTTTACGCTGTTCCCTAAACGTGGGGGCAGGGCAGTGAGCCTACAAACAGACGAAGACTTCAGGCAAATAGGTCGCCTGATTGCTCGCGTCCACAGTGTTGGTGCATGGGATAACTTTGAACATCGCATTAACCTGAGCCCACAGACCATTGGTGAAAGCGCAATTAAAAACCTGCTCGCTGGCAGTGAACTCATGCCAGAGTATATGAAAGACAACATCCTCAGCACATCTGCTCAGGTCCAAGAACTCTGTAAAAACGTATGGGGCGATAGGCACTTTAATATGCGCCTTCACGGTGACCTCCACCTAGGAAACGTACTTGATGATGGCCAGTTCTTCCTTGTTGACCTTGATGACTGCATGAGCGGACCTGAAGTGCAAGATGTCTGGATGTGCCTGTCTGGTTCACCAGAAGAACAGCGTTTCCAACTGAACTTGATTTTGGAAGGCTATGAACAAATTAGAGAGTTTCCACGTGAACAACTTGGCCTGATTGATATTTTGCGCGCTCTCCGTATGATGCACCATGCAGGCTGGCTTGCGAACAGATGGAATGATCCAACCTTCCCACAGGCTTTTCCAACATTTACTTCAGAAGAATTTTGGGCTGACTATATGCAAGGACTGAGAGAGCAAATGATACTCATTCAATCTGGCGGCATTTTATCTCAGGAAAATTACTAAAACACTTGAATTTCTTAATATCGCTCCCCATAAATAGGAGAGGAGTGCTCATAAGAGAGCAGGGAGGATTTTAGAGTGCCAGATTTCAAGAAGTTTCTTAAAGACCTCGGCATAGGCGATAAACAGACATTTAAAAGCTCTAACACAACCAAAAGGTTTGATAAAGCAGGCAACCTTGTAGAAGGGAAAGCCAAGCCTGTAAAGCCTCAAGTTCAAGACACTGTATCGCATACTGCAGAGGCTCCATCTTTAGATGATCTCAAAAACAGTGCAGTACATAGCCTGCAAAGCAGGCAAAGCCAACCATCCTTCCTTACACGCTTTTCAGATATGTCGGCCAAAGCTAAGGAGCTCGGCTCAAAAGCTGTCGCTTCGACACAATCCGTTTTTAAATCAGGTGTAGAACGCATTCAAAGTGCTGCCCCAATACTTTCAAGGCAGGCATCTCAAGAAAGTGTCCAACCAGAGTTTAAAACAAGCAGAACCGTTTCACCTGAAAATGCAGAGCCAGCTGACCTTTCTGAGGTTCCAAGAAATATTAATCTAACAGCAGAGCCTGAAGTAGAGTTCTCAACAACACGTACAGTATCGCCAAAACAAGCTGGCAATGTAAGCCTTGCAGATGTACCTAGCAGGCTCCACCTCCAGGAGCCAGGCGAACAAACACAAGATTTTGACCTTGCAGAGAAGGACTCTCAACCAGAGGCTAAGCCAGAAACTGAACAGCCTAAACGTAAAGGATTCTTGGGCCGCATGTTCCAAAGCTATGTAGATGGCCAAATGAGACGTGCCCACATTATGGTAGACCTTGCAGGTAATAAAGCCCAGCTTGCTGAGTTAAGAGCTCAGAAAGAAGCAGCAAAAGAAGTTACAGAACCAGAATTAGAAGCTGAGGAAACATTAGAGCAAGCCCCACTAGATCCTGCAAAGCAGGAAGAGCTAGATGAAAAAGTTGCCAAGATCAAAGACGCTGTTGAAAAACATGAACGACAGCAACCTGCTGGCCAAATTCTAAGCAGCAGTGAAGGCGCCATGATGAATGAAGCATGGGAAGATTACACGCAAGAAGAAGCTGCTCCTGAAACTCAGCCAGAACAACCAAAACGCCCGAAAGGCAAAGGCACAAAGTACATGGGTGGTGCTCATGTAGAAACCGTTCCAGGCCATACAGCAGACAACCCAGATAAAAGTCTTAACGATGCATGGTCTGCTTATGCACGCGATGAGATGAAAAAAGATGCGCTCCGTGAATCTGAGCAAGCCCGTAAAGAAGGCGCTTATCTTGATGAGGTAGAAGCTGAACAAATAGAGCAGGACGCACCTGAAAGATAACTCGTAGCATCCCACGTTTAAATTTAGTAAGATACTCTCCTTAAAGGGGAGTATTTTTATGCCGTTTACTAAAGAGATTGTAAATTTTGACACCTATTGGCGTGGTAACAGAAAGTATGAAAGTGCTTTTGGAGACAAAGCTTTTGAAGGTAAAGGTAAACGTGTTTCAGGCCTTGAAGAAATTTTTAAAGATCATGACATTCAACTGGTCCTTCTCGATTCATACGGTGTCCTCAACAATAATGAAAGTGTCATTCCATCAGCAGTTGAAGCATTTGCATGGATGAGAGAGCAGGGGGTTCCTGTGCATCTAGTCAGTAATGATGCGCGCTTCCATAGCCATACCCGCGTGAGCCACTACAACGGCTGGGGCTATAATTTTAGCGCAAATGAAATGGTAAATAGCTTTGATACCCTCATGCATAAAATTTCTCAGGAGCAAAAAAGCGCACCGCTCTGGGGCGCTGTCAATCTGCCACAAGAGCACAGCGCACACGAAGCTTGGGACGGCAAGGTTGTTAACCTATCAAATGGTGGCAACATTGATGAAGCGACACATCTAACACTTCTCTGCACCAACCCAATTTCAAATACACTCAGAGAAAATGTTCAAAGCAAACTCAGCGAAGCCTCTCAAAACTTGTGGGTGGGCAACCCTGATGTGGGCGTTTATATCGATCATGACACATACTTTGTGACTCCAGGCGGCATTGCACAAAGCCTGACATCAGAGCAAAGAGAATTCCATGAACAACTCAAGCTCCTCGGTAAACCTTGGCCAGACATCTTCCTCATGGCAGTAGAAAAGTTCCCAGACATTGCTCCAGAAAATATTTTGATGGTAGGTGATACACTCCATACAGACATCCTTGGCGGCAATAACCTTGGTTTTAAAACACTGCTTGTTGAAAGTGGTGTTTATACAGGGCTAAACACCGACAAACTCATTCAAGAATCAAACATCACACCTGATTATATTTGTGAAGCACTAAAACTTTAGACGTAAACATCAACAGCACTCCCTCTACCAGAAGAGGGGTGTTGGCTTTCTGCCTGATATTTTTTGTGAGTGCTACCAGAGCTGTCTGTTTTTTTATTCGGAACAACAGTTTGATTGGTTTGTAGAACGGTTGCAGCGGCTGTTGTGGCGCCAGATGCCTGCACAGGCGTATCCGCACGTGTTGCACTGGCAGCACGCACAAGACTTCCAAGTTGTGCAGTATTATTTATATCCATCATTTTCTCTCCACTTATATTATGGGTATTTTCATTAGCTTTTTCAATAGGAAGAGAAGAAAGTCCTGACACATGTCAGAAAATTGGCCTGTTTTTTGTATAAACATCTATAGCAATTTTTGTTACCGTTCATAAGAGCTGTGTGACAGAATATAGCGTAACAATAAGAAAAATATACGCATTAGAGGTGCAACTTCAGGTGAAAAGGGCTTTAAATTCAAAGCAGTTATGGTACGCCATCATTGGCGCTTGTGCTGTTATCGGCATGCTTTTAACCCTTTGGACATCGTTCTACACTATGGAACACGCACAAAAAGAGTGGGTTGTTGAAGTTGAAGACTTTTCTGAAGTGACAACACAAAACATCAAATATGACCTCCTGACACTCAGCAATGAGATTTCTCACTTCCTTATGCTTTACAACGGGGACTACCCGAAACAAGATTCAATTAATTCTTCAGCTAAAGAGCTTCTGAGCAATAACCCAACGCTAAAACGTATTGGTGTTTATGCAGGTATTAGAGGTGCTGACGGTAACGTCAACAGTGTCCTTCTTTATAAGTCAGATGGTGCTGACCTATCTTCATACGCAAGGCCTATTGTTTCTCAAGGTATGATGGGCGATAAAAACGGCACGCTTAACTTCTACAAAGCACCAGATTCATCTGTGATGACATTCTACAAGCCAGTCATTCGTGACAATGAGGTCTCTCAAGTTCTTATTGGTCAGCTAGACCTTAAAGAGTTTATTCGTGAACAGCATGTAAAATCTGGCGTTATTGGCTCAACAGACCTTAAAGCCACACTAACAAACGAGACAGGCGACACGCTATGGAAGTCTAATATCCTTACACTTGCTGAAATTCCAAAAATTTTCCATGCAAACAGCGAATCTTTTGAGTTTGATGACCAGAAAGTAACTCTAAACTGGCAGTTTAAGCCAGATGCACTCTCAGGCATGAACTTCTTTACAGCCGGCATGGTTGGCCTAATTGGCTTTATCATTACACTGGCACTGTGCGGTATCCTGTGGGGTCAACTGCGCATGCAAAGCAAAGTGAGCAGGGAAGTGGTTCTACGTACAAAAGAACTTGAAGACCTCACAGCTCGCTTTAAAACAATTAGTGATAACGCTTACGATCTTATCGCGCTTCTGAGCCAAGACCATAACTTTGACTACGTGAACCTTGCGTACACACGTTTGCTTGGTTACCAGTCTCTTGAGCTTAAAGGGAAGAGCATCTTTGACTTTGTACATGAGTCTGACCATGACCTTGTTGAATCTCACCTTGCAGATAAAACAGAGTCTCCACGCAAAAAAGATATTACATTTAGACTGAAGAAACATGATGGTTCATTCCTGCATGTTGAAACAGTGATTAAAGAGCTTACTCTAGAAGAAGATGACGAACCTGTGCTTGTGATGCACTGCCGTGACGTTACAGCACGTAAACAGTATGCAGACCAACTTGCACGTAGTGAGCAGCGCTTTAGAGACTTTGCTGAATCTTCATCTGACTGGCTATGGGAAATTGATGCTGACGGCCTGTTTAACTACGTTTCTCCAGGTGTGAAGGAAACACTAGGCTACACATCTAACGAGATGATTGGCTCATTCACATTTGACCGCCTCTTTAACGCCAACAACGATACAACACGTGCCCTGATTGAAAGCCGTATTGAGCGCCATCAGCCATACCGTGATATCGAATTCTGGACACGTTCTAAGTCTGGCGACCAAGTTTGTCTACGTATGAGCGGTGTTCCAATTTTTGATGAGCGAGGGAACTTTACAGGTTACCGTGGTGCAGCAAGTAACACGACAGCGTCAAAGCTAGACCGTCAAAACATGTTCCGCCTTGCGACAACAGATAGCCTGACAAACCTTCTTAACCGTACTCGTTTTATGGAAGAGCTCGACCGTACACTTGGCCTTGCTAAGCGCCATAAAACATCTGGTGTGCTTCTGTTTATTGACCTTGACCGTTTCAAGGAAGTAAACGATACACACGGTCACGAAGCAGGGGATGCCCTTCTTAAGTCTGTGGCTGATGTTCTTGAGCGTAACGTACGTACAACGGACGTAGTTGCCCGTCTTGGTGGTGATGAGTTCGGTGTGATCATGCATAACATTGATACAGACCGCGCCCGTGAGAAGGTTGATAAGATTATTGAAGACATCAATGCACTGCGTATTGATTTCAAAGGCATTAAGCTGCAAGCCACAATGAGTATTGGTGTGGTGACATACCCTCAGGAAGACCGCGACACAGCGAGCCTGATTATGAGTGCCGACCTTGCCATGTACCGTGCAAAAGATATGGGCCGTAACCGTGCTTACATTGATGACCACGGTGGAGCTGATGATGGTCGTGATTCAATTCGTGAACAGCTGAAGTGGGTAGAGCGTCTACGTAAAGCACTGCAAGACGGTGACTTTGAAATGCACTACCAACCACTTGTGCCAAGCCACAAAACGCAACGTCCTCTCTTTGAAGCTCTGATTCGTCTGCGTGATGAGAACGGTGATCTTGGTGCACCAGGTATCTTTATTGACGCCGCTGAACACTTTGGCCTTATTCAAGAGCTTGACCTTGCCGTGGTAAACCGCTGCTTTGAGCAACAGCTTGAAATGAAGAAGCAAGGCTTTGAGTACGACGTATCAATCAACCTGTCTGGCCGTAGCATTGGTGACCAGCAAATGATTGAAACCCTCAAAGACAACCTAAAAAACCATGAAGACCTAAACCCAGGTAACTTCATCTTTGAGGTAACTGAAACAGCCGCTCTCCACGACCCTGCCGCTTACCGTGATATTGGCCAAATCCGTGAGTTCATGAACGAGCTTCACGATATGGGCTTCCGCTTTGCACTGGATGACTTCGGTACAGGTTTCAGTTCATTCGCTTACATTAAGCAACTTAAGATTGACGTTCTTAAGATTGATGGTTCATTTATCCGCTCAATCACAACCTCTAAGAATGACCAACTGTTTGTTCGTAGTATCTCTGACCTTGCGAAGGGCATGGGCATTAAGACAGTTGCCGAGTTTGTGGAAGATGAGAAGATTCTTAACAAGCTGAACGAGCTTGGTATTGACTATGCACAGGGTTACTACCTGAGCCGTCCAGAAGGTGATGTTAAGTCTCTGCACCAGCGCTTTGTTGGCAAGAACTACCACGACTTCCTACTCAGCTCATAAATCTGACTTGAACCCAAAGCCCCATACGTATACAATAGACATACCTTAACCTGTATCCCGTTCTAATGGAGACTCCTATGATTATCTGTAGCTGTACAGTCCGTACAGACGATGATTTTGAGAAACTCTATGAGAAATATGCTCATCGCAACCTGAAAGCCGAGCGGCTTGCACGACTGATTTGGCGAGACTTTAGTGAAGACAGAGCTGCCAATAAAGATCGTTGCGGGATGTGCATTCTTCATATTGTCTCTCGCATTAAAGAGAAGAGGGCAAAGCCTTCTAGCAAAGCGACTTGAAAGACCCTGCTATACGTGGGGTCTTTCTTTATATAAAAATCAAAAAAGGGGGAGACATCCTCTAAAAAATCCCCTAATATGAAATTCCATGGATACGCATTATATTTTTACTACTGGTGGCGTGGTTTCCTCTTTAGGGAAAGGCTTAACAGCCGCATCTCTAGCCGCAGTCCTCCGTGCACGTGGCTTCACAGTCGTGATGCAGAAACTAGACCCTTACATCAACGTAGACCCAGGCACAATGAGCCCGCTTCAACACGGGGAAGTCTTTGTGACGGAAGACGGTGCAGAAACCGACCTTGACCTTGGTCACTATGAGCGCTTTAACGCTGTAGATACCGACCGTACAAGTAACTACACAACGGGCCGTATTTATACAAAAGTTCTTGAGAAAGAGCGCCGCGGGGATTACCTAGGGGCAACCATTCAGGTTGTGCCTCACATTACAAATGAGATTAAAGACGCCATTCGTACCAATGAAGGTAAAGCAGACTTTGCCATTGTTGAGATTGGGGGAACAGTCGGTGATATTGAATCACCTGCATTTTATGAAGCGATTCGTCAGTACGCCTATGAAGCAGGCCGTGAACGCTGCCTGTTTATGCACCTGACTCTTGTGCCTTTCCTTAAGGCAGCAGGGGAACTGAAAACAAAGCCAACACAACACAGTGTGAAAGAGCTTCTAAAACTTGGTATCCAAGCAGATGTTCTTGTGTGTCGTGCTGAGCGTGAGATTCCACAAAACGAGCTTGAGAAGATCGCTTTGTTTGCTGGTATTCCAAAGAACCACGTGATTGGCTGCCCAGATAGCGACAGTATCTACCGCGTGCCGATTGCGCTGCATGATGCAGGCCTTGATGATGCCATCCTTGATTACTTCCGCATGCGTTCTCCAAGACCTAAACTGGATGATTGGGAGCGTTTCGCAAACCTTTACTCTAACCCGAACAACACAGTTAGTATTGCTGTAGTTGGTAAATACGTGAGCCTTGAAGATGCGTACAAGTCTCTCAATGAGGCTCTTGTCCATGGTGGTATTGCCAATAATGTCGGTGTAGAAATCAACTTTGTAGATAGTGAAGGCCTTGAAGATCTCAGCGATAAAGAGTTGAAACAAGCCTTTGCTAAATCTGATGCAATCCTTGTACCTGGTGGTTTTGGTAACCGCGGAACAGAAGGTAAAATCAGAGCCATTGAGTTTGCCCGTAAAAACCATGTGCCATACTTTGGTATTTGCCTCGGCATGCAAATGGCTGTTGTAGAGTATGCCCGTAACGTACTTGGCCTAAAAGATGTTGGCTCTACTGAGTTCCTAGAAGAGGGCGAAGTCCTGAAGAACCCAGTGATTGGCCTCATGACAGAATGGGAAACAAAAGCTGGTAAAGCACAACGTACAAAGAAAACAGACCTTGGTGGCACTATGCGCCTTGGGGCTTACCCATGTACACTTGAAGTAGGCACGCTTGCACACCGCATTTACAACAGCAAAAAGATCTCTGAGCGTCACCGCCACCGTTATGAGTTCAACATTAACTACAAAGAGAAGCTTGAGAAAAAAGGCCTTATCTTTAGTGGTATGTCTCCAGACGGTAACCTGACAGAAATTGTTGAGCTGAAAGACCACCCATGGTTCCTAGCAGCTCAGTTCCACCCAGAGTTCAAATCTCGTCCGCAAAAGCCGCACCCACTGTTTGCTTCATTTATTAAAGCAGCACTTGTGCGTCAAATTAACGGCAAGGCACCTCCAGAGGAACCAGGCCTGTTCGCCATTGTTTAACCTATGAAATTTCGAGAAGCCAAAGAGTCATTCAATCTCAAGCGATTGTGTATCGCTTGGCTTCTCGTGTTTATGGTTCCGTTTCTACTGGTAAACGGCATTGCTCTCTTTTTAGAGAAATCCTTCCCGCATTGCATGGAGCTCCACAAAGCCTGCGCTGTGACGGTTCCGCAACTGGAAATCGTTGAAAGCGCGATCTACAATGCCTCAATTTACGGAATTATCGCGCTCGCTCTCATGGTGAGCTTTAAACTATCATCTTACTTCATGAAACAGATTAAGGAGTGGTAACGTGGAGAAGCGTATTGCTTTCCAAGGGGTAGAGGGGAGTTACTCTCACCTTGCTTGTATGAATGTTTTTGGCGAAGACGTAGACGTAATCGCCTGCGCCAGCTTTATGGACGCCTTTAGCGCCGTAGAAGAGGGCACGGCCACACATGCGATGATTCCAATTGAAAACGGAACCGCTGGCCGCGTGACAGATATTCACCGCATTCTACCAAACACTGATCTCACAATGATCAAAGAACACTTCCAGCCGGTTGAACACTGCCTGCTTGCGGTAGAAGGCGCAGATATGGACAGCATTAAAACAGCTGAATCCCATATCCAAGCGCTTATGCAGTCTGAAATTAACCTGCGTAAATGGGGCCTTGGTATGCGTGAGCGTACAGATACTGCTCTCGCCGCAAGAGACATTGCGCTTTCTGGTGATAAAAGTCGCGCAGCTGTAGCCTCTAAAGCTGCAGCTAAACTATATGGCCTAAAGATCCTTGAGGAAAACATTGAGGATATCAAAGGCAACACAACACGTTTTGTGATCTTCACGAAAGAGAAGAACACACCTAGGTATGATGAAGACAAAAAGTACGTCACATCATTCTTGTTTGAAGTGAAACACATCCCAGCAGCGCTTTACAAAACCCTTGGGGGCTTTGCTACAAACGGCGTCAACATGGTGCGCCTAGAGAGCTACATGGGCAAAAACTTCAACAACACACATTTTTACGCTGAAATTTTAGGGCATACAGAAGAGGCACATGTTGCCAGAGCCTTCGAAGAGTTGGCTTTTTACTCAAAAGACCTTAAACTGCTCGGCATATATGAAGCGGATAAAACGCGCTTAAGTCATAAAAGGGGAATGAACACATGACAACACAGAAAACAGTAACTCTTGGTGGAGATAACGGGGTAAGCCAGATTAACATTGCGGCAAACCTTCCATTTGCACTTATTTGTGGTCCATGTGCCATTGAAAGCCGCGACCTTGCGATGCAGACAGCTGAAAAGCTAACTGAAATGACGCAACGCCTTGGCATTCCGTTTATTTACAAATCATCTTTTGATAAAGCCAACCGCACAAGCGTTTCTGGCAAGCGCGGTGTAGGTCTTGATGAAGGTCTAAAAATCCTTGGGGAAGTGCGTGACACATTTAAAGTACCAGTACTGACTGACGCACACGACGCACACCAAATGCCTGCCGTAGGTGAGGTGGTTGATGTGATTCAGATTCCAGCTTTCCTATGCCGCCAAACAGACGTACTTGTTGCCGCAGCTCAAACAGGCAAAGTGGTTAACGTGAAAAAAGGCCAGTTCCTAGCGCCAACAGACATGGGCAACGTAGCTGAAAAAGTGGCTGAAAGCGGTAACGATAAAGTGCTCCTCACAGAGCGTGGTACAAGCTTTGGCTACAACACGCTGGTAACAGATTTCCGCGGCCTGCGCATTATGGCTGATACGGGCTATCCAGTGATCTTTGACGCAACACACAGTGTACAAATGCCAGGTGGTAACGGTAAGAGCTCAGGCGGTAAGCGTGAGTTTGTAGAACCTCTAGCCCGCGCAGCTGTGGCTGTGGGTGTTGCAGGTCTCTTTATTGAGAGCCATCCAAATCCAGCAGAAGCCTTCTCAGATGGCCCGAACATGGTACCAATGGATAAGCTTGAAGGCCTGCTTGCAACACTTAAACAACTTGATGACATCACTAAGGGCATGGGCTACCAGAACATCCCAAGTGCTGCATAAGGAGCAAAACACATGAGTATTATTCTAAACATTCATGGCCGTGAGATTTTAGATTCTCGCGGAAATCCAACAGTTGAAGTTGATGTAGAACTCGCAAATGGCGCTTTTGGTACAGCCGCTGTGCCATCTGGTGCATCAACTGGGTCTCGTGAAGCGATTGAAAAACGTGATGGCGATACATCTCGCTACCTTGGTAAAGGCGTACGTGAAGCCGTTCACGCTGTGAACAAAGTTATTGCACGTGCACTGATTGGTAAGTCTGTAATGAACCAAGAAGAGATTGATGAAATCCTTCTTAAGCTAGACGGTACTGAGAACAAATCCAACCTTGGTGCAAACGCACTGCTTGGCGTGTCTCTCGCTGTAGCGCATGCACGCGCTGACCACATGGGTATTCCACTCTGGGAAAGCCTGAATGAAGAAGCGTCTGTCCTGCCAACACCACTGATGAACCTGATTAACGGTGGTTCACACGCAGATAACTCAATTGATTTCCAAGAATTCATGGTTGTGCCACTTAACGCCACAACATTTAAGCGTGGCTTGCGTATGGGAACTGAAGTTTTCCACCAGCTCAAAAAACTTCTGAGCGCACATGACCTTTCAACAAACGTTGGAGACGAGGGGGGCTTTGCGCCAAACCTTGGCTCTAACGCCGAAGCTCTAGACTGGCTGATCCGCGCGATTGAAGCTGCTGGTTACACACCTGGCGAAGATATTGCTATTGCCCTAGACGTGGCGGCAAGTGAGTTCTTTGGTGAAGAAGGCTATACACTCAAAGCTGAAGGCAAAACTCTTTCAAGCGATGAGATGATTGACGTGTACGAAGATCTTTGCGCACGCTACCCAATCATTTCTATTGAAGACGGCCTTGATGAATCTGACTGGGAAGGCTGGGCAAAGCTTACAAAACGCCTTGGCAGCAAAGTACAGCTCGTTGGAGACGACCTCTTTGTCACAAACCCTAAAATCCTTGCTGAAGGCATTGAGAAGAAGGTGGCAAACGCCATCCTTATCAAAGTTAACCAAATCGGTACACTGACTGAAACGCTTAAAGCTGTAGCTATGGCTGAAGAGGCAGGTTACGGCGTGGTTATGAGCCACCGCAGTGGTGAAACTGAAGATGCCACCATTGCAGACCTTGCTGTTGCCACAGGTTGCGGCCAGATCAAAACAGGGAGTGCCTCACGTAGTGACCGCATGGCCAAGTACAACCAACTCCTCCGTATTGAGGAAGATCTTGGCACAAATGCCACATTTGCAGGGAAGTCTTTGATAAAAACGTCATAGTGACTCTAGCGTTTCTACAAGCTTCATGGCACAATAGTGTTTATGAAGTTTGTAGATTCCACCCAGCAAAGAGCAAAACGTATGGCATGGCCTACGCTTTTGTTTTTCTTGCTATTCTACACATATTTACAGCTCCTTACGGGCGAACGTAACATTAATACATGGTACAAACTCTCTGGTGAAATCTCTTCTCTTGAAAAAGATATCTACTTTTTAGAGACAGAGCGCGATGACTGGCGCCTTAAAGTGAATCGCTTGCGCACAGCAACACTTGACGCTGATTACGTAGAAGAGCTGATTCGTCGCGACACACCAATGATCCGTGAAAATGAGATTCTTGTCCTCATCGACTGGGAAGATGAGCAAGCCACCCAAGAAGAGAACAAACCAACACTTCGCCAGTTCTTAGATGAACGCCTTGCCGCTAATTAACTAAAGAAACGGCGACCAGCTTTCTAACCTTGTATAAATAGTTGAAAAAGCAGATGTTGAATTTGGCCTAAACCTCCATCGGTCCACATGCTCTGACAAATACCTAAGAACCTCCGCCCTTAATTGATCTTCACCCTCTTTACCATTAGGATCCTCATATCCGAACAACGGCATAGCAAGGTTTGCAATGCGCAAGTTTCTCTCTTCATTATTTGTCATAGAAAAAGCCAAACCAATCCTTAGAACCCACTCATCATTTCTTTCTCCAGAATAATCAAAGAATGGCTTGCCTTTAATAAAGTTAGTAAAGTCCTCAGGCTGAACCAAGTTTTTACCTACCTGATGATACATTGACGGATTAACAATAGATAACGCAACAAGCAATACGGCTGCCTGAACCCAATTGACTAAAGCAAGCTTATCTTCATTTTCTGAGATGGCCATAAACTGAGAAAATCGTCTGTATAATTTTTGAATTTCTCTAGGCTTAAGCTCCAGCCCCTTAGCAATATCTGCAATAAACTCATTTATCTGATGCTCATCATTTTCTTTAAAAGGATATTTAATTCCAGACTGGCGTTTTTCATCAATATATTCCTGCCTCAAATCTCTTAAGAAAGGCTTTAAGTCAACTTGAGCAAGTTCTGGTAAGCTCACCTCATTAGTGGCAAACCTTAGGTAATAATTTTTAAAATCAATATCTCCATACACTTGAGCTACAGATTTCTCTAGTTGCCCTTTATCTACAGATAGGACAAAACAAATGCCTTGCACGGGAAACATATGCTTAATTGTCTCAAGAAAGCGAATGCTGTAATCAGGACGTGCGCGGTCTAGCTCATCTACAAAAATAACCAAAGGCCTTTTATCTAAAGATTCCACAAAATCAGTAAGGCTCTCCCTTAATTTTTTAAAAGCTTCTTTTTTAAAGTGATAGCCTTTATAAATTTCAGCACCAACAGAATTGATATCGCCAGCTTCTCCTGCTTCCTTGATAACCTTCTTAACATCAACGCCAAGCTTATGTGCAATTAAATCATTTGTAGTAGAGGCCATGGCGCCAAAAAATGCAGAGCGTAAGTCTATCCCTTTATTTGGCATTGCCGCCAAAAGGGTACTTAAAATAGGTACAATAGGTTCATCATCAAAATCATGCTCCCATGCATTTAAGTAAATGCATTCCATGCCTTGCTCCTCTTGGAGCATATTTTGCCACATTTCAATAAAAGTTGATTTTCCAGAACCAAAGGGAGCATTCAAACTTAGTACATAAGAATCGTCATAGAATGGAGAGAATTTACAAATTGCTTCTGTAAGCTTTTCTGCCAAATCTTTACGATTAAACCTGTCGTCTACTTCAAAAGAAAGCTTAGGGGTATCAAGATGTACAGGAACATCCTCCACCGCAGAGTTTATCTCTTTCATAATTGCTACTTTTGACATAAAAATTCTCCTAACCAATTACTACAACCATAGCAGGTACACCTGTTCTAACAACTAAAAAAGCACCCAGTTGGGTGCTTTTTTAAATGGTGGCCAGGGACGGGTTCGAACCGCCGACACAAGGAGCTTCAATCCTTTGCTCTACCAGCTGAGCTACCTGGCCACGTGTCACGAGGACAACGGGAATATACCCATAGACGCGAAGTCTGGCAAGCCCATTTTTTGCTTTTTTATATCTTAAAATGCAAAATGCCTAAAAAAGCATCTTTTTTGTGGATTTTTAAAACGACTCCATATAGTCTGCATACACATTCTATCTACTTTTCTGTTTCTGACTACGGAGTTCTCCCATGACAAACAATGTCCTGAACCCTTTGGTGCGCCAAACTGTTGCCCTTGTTATTGAGGGACCTGGTGGAAGCGGGCAGGGCAGTGGTATTCTTGTGTCTCTTGCAGGCCTTGGCCTCAAAGAGGGTGCAACAATTCCACGTGCCAAAGGCCCTGATATGGTGCTTAAAAATGACGATGTCCTCATCGTCACCTGTGCACACTGTATCCCTGGTGGTATCCGAGCGATGCCCGTTGAGCTCTATAATGGCGAACGTGCCATTGCTGATGCTCTGGTTGTGGATAACCGTGCAGATGTCGCTTTGATGAAAATCCGCGATTTCGAATGGGACAGCACCAATGGCTTTGCCAACGCGCATGACCTTGCCCCTGTTAAAGTGGGTAAAAGCTCACAGGTATCGCAGGGTGCACGCATCCTGACTGTTGGTGCCCCCCTGATGGCTGACTATCGTTTCAGCCTGCACAGCGGCGTTATCAGCAAAACCAAAGCTTATAACCCTCTGTCTATCTTGCCAACTTTCGTGATTGATGCTCAGATTAACCCGGGTAACTCCGGCGGTCTTCTGGCTCTTGAAGAAACTGGCGAATGGATCGGCATGAACTCATCTGGCCTGTTTGGCGCTGGCGGTGGTAACCGCGGCCTGAACCACGCTCTTCGCGTAGGCGAGATCCGTTTCTGGATTAAGCGTATGGTCGTTCACAAAAAAGTTGTACGTGATGGCATTACGTCCATGATGTTCCTGCAACTGGGTGAACTGGTGAAAAAGAAGCTGGGCCTGAAAACCCCATACGGTGCATTCATTGCAGCAATTGCTGACGATGACCCCGGTGTTGGGCAGGTTCTGCAACGGACAGACGTGATTCAACGCATCAAGATCAAACGTGATGTGCAAGATGCTGCTGGAAATGTGAGCTCCAAGGTTCACAAGGTGATTGAGGTGGAAAACCCTCAAGATTGTGTCTACGGCTTCCAGCGTGCAGCAGGCCTGCATGTTGATATTGATATCTGGCGTTCTGGCGCCACTCAAACGGTTTTCTGTAAGGTGCCGATTGAACTGATGCCATTCTCCAACCAAGCGTCGTTTGACCCATTTGGTATGGAGCTTCAGACGTACCGTGGCAACAAAGGTGTGCAGGTGGCCAACATTCACCCGCAATGTCCGCTTTACGGTGCACTTGATCGTCACGATGTGATCACTGGTGTGGAAGATCCGAACGATCCGACCTCCATTTTGCCTGTGCCTGACAGCGACACTTTCTACAAGCTCGCCCAAGCACATAACGGCAAACCGTTCTGGATTGAGCGTGAAGATCTGAAGATCATTCTGCCTCTCTATGATGTTCGTCAAAACCCTCAGCACCTGAGCAAAGTGCTTGGTATTGAGATGGAGCCGGACCTCTTTCATGACATGCCTGAAGGTGATGATTTTTATGATCACCTCATCCGTTGGAATAATTAATCGAAATTGAAGATGCCCCCGATTGGGGGCATTTTTTCGTGCTATATAAACTTATTCGGCTGGATTTTTCTTCACCATCTCATCTACAGCCTTACGTTCCGGGATAGAGACCTCTGTCCCCAGAACCTGCACCGCAAGCGCAGAGGCCGCACGTGCAAATGTGAAGTGCTCTTCCCAAGTGGCGTCAGGGCGCTCCACATAGCTTGTCATGTAAGCTCCATGGAACACATCACCCGCACCAGAGCTATCCACCACAGCCTCTTTTGGCAGTTTAATGGCTGGAAGCTTCTTCGTTTTCCCGCCATCTTCTTTCCAAATAATCCCTTTAGAACCAAGCGTAACAGCAGAAACTTTCACACCTTTCTCTGCAAGGTAACTCAGTGTTTTGGCTGGCGTGAGCTCTAGCTGCTCACAAAAGCGCTCTGATACCACAGCCACATCAATAAAAGGAAGCAGCGCATTGGTTGTTGGACGAAACGATCCACCATCCAATGAGGTAAGGGCGCCAGCTGCTTTGGCTTCTCTTGCATACTGCTGGGCCGCTGCCGGTTGATGACCATCTACATGGAGCGCAAAATACTTTTTCATATCTACAGGAGGTACTGGACCATACTCACCATCACGCACACGCACAATAGCACGACGATCTCCATTTGGAAGAAGGAGAGACAAAGAGCTACGCTGCACACGGCGCTTAATGAGAGTGACGTTATTGAGCTTCCCTAAATGGAATTGCGTATATTGGCCAAGGTCGTCATCTGCTACTGGCATCAGTAGGTCAGTACGTACACCAAGCTTTGCAGATGTGAGGCCAGCGTTCATGGCATTTCCACCCATGCAAAACGCATAGTCCTGTCCAACATATTTTTCATCACCTGTTGGCATATAATCTGTCACAAAGGTGACATCAATGTAAGCGTGTCCAATCGCAAGAATCTTCTTCGGCAAAGCTTGTACTCCCAAAACTTTTTACTTATATGAAAGATAGAAACGAGTTACTCTCATTTCAAGTATTAGCATAACGGAGAAACCCTCAATGTACAAAGCTGTGATTTTTGACCGTGATGGCACGCTGAACCACACAGCTCCCAAAGAGCAGGGCGGTTACGCACTTTCACCAGAAGATATCATTCTTATGCCAACTGTTGCAGAAAGCATGCAAAAGCTAGCGGATAGTGGCATTCGTCGTTTTGTTTATACCCAACAAAAATGCGTTGGCAAAGGGCTGATGACTGAGGAGGGGCTTGACGCTGTGAACGGACAGCTTAACAGCCTTCTTCCTGAGGGGACACAAATTGAGTATTTCGCCTACTGTCCACACCACCTGCCTGATACGTGCGACTGTGCCAAGCCAAAACCTGGCATGATTACAGGCATCCTACGTCAGTTTAATTTGAAGCCAAAGGACGTTGTTGCTATTGGTGATACCAAACGCGATAAACTTTCAGCTGAGGCCGCTGGCGTAGATTTTGTCTATGTTAAATCAGATGACACCTCAAAACATAGTGATTATGAAGATTCTGACCGTGTTTTCAACACCTTAGAAGAAGCTTTACAATCCCTAGGGTTTTAACCCCTCTCTAACAGCATACAAAACTGTTCTATAGAAGCCACAGACCAAGAAATCTGTGGCTTCTATGCCTTGACAGAGCCTCTTCAACCTGTGACACTTAAAACATAGGTGTGGACTTCCATAAGTGAATAGAACGCCTTGCAAACATGGAACACTTTTTGCGAAAGCATAGGAAAAGGTTGAAAATTTATGACAAAAGAAAAAGAAACGAACGGAACTCTATACTGCTCATTTTGCGGTAAAAGCCAGCATGAGGTGCGCAAACTTATTGCGGGTCCTACTGTCTTTATTTGTGACGAGTGTGTTCGCCTATGCATGGACATTATTCGTGAAGAGGAACAATCGCCTATTTCTCGTGGTGAAACAACAGGCGTTCCAACACCAACTGAAATTTATGAAGTGCTAGAAAATTACGTTATTGGCCAGCAAAAGGCAAAGCGTATTCTTTCTGTGGCTGTGCACAACCACTACAAGCGTCTTGAGCACGCTGGCGGTGAAAGCGAAGTTGAGATTCAAAAATCGAACATCCTTCTGCTCGGTCCAACAGGTTGTGGTAAAACACTTCTTGCAAGTACGCTTGCACGCATCCTAGACGTACCATTTACAGTGGCGGATGCAACAACTCTTACTGAAGCGGGTTACGTAGGTGAAGACGTAGAGAACATTGTTCTTAAGCTTCTTCAAGCTGCGGACTACAACGTAGAACGCGCTCAGCGTGGTATCGTTTACGTGGATGAGATTGATAAAATCTCTCGTAAATCAGATAACCCATCTATTACACGTGATGTAAGTGGTGAAGGTGTACAACAAGCCCTTCTAAAACTTATTGAAGGTACAGTGGCTGCAGTTCCACCTCAAGGTGGTCGTAAGCACCCACAACAAGAATTCCTACAAGTTGATACCAGCAACATCCTATTTATCGTAGGTGGTGCATTTGCAGGCCTAGATAAAGTAATCTCTGGCCGTATGCGTAAAACAGGTATCGGTTTCAAAGCTGAAGTTAAAGAAAAAGACGAAAAGGGCGTTGGTGAGCTATTCCAAATGGCTGAGCCAGAGGATCTTGTAAGATTTGGTCTTATCCCTGAGTTTGTTGGTCGTGTACCCGTTCTTGCCAGCCTAGAAGACTTGGACGAGGATGCTCTTGTAACGATTCTTACAGAGCCAAAGAACGCTCTTGTGAAGCAGTACCAAGAACTCTTTGCGATGGAAAATGTAAACCTAAGCTTTACAGATGGCGCACTCAAAGCTGTTGCCGCTCAAGCGATTGAGCGTAAAACAGGGGCGAGGGGTCTACGTGCCATCCTCGAAGGCATTCTGCTTGATACTATGTTTGATCTTCCAAACGATGAAGACCTAGAAGAAGTAGTGATCAACAAAGATGTTGCCGTGAAGAAAACTGAGCCACTACGCATTTACAGCAAAGGCTCTAAGAAAAGTGATGTAAGCGCGTAAGCTTTCATACTTTCTGAAAAACCCTTCGTTCTTTAGTTCAGATTTGATAAACTAAAGATATACGACAAAAAAGTATAATAATAAGCCAAGAAAGGCATGACTTATATGAGTGAAAAAAGTCTAGACGGAAAAACAGTTCTTCCAATTTTGCCACTACGCAATATTGTCGTTTTCCCAAACATGATTGTTCCATTGTTTGTGGGTCGCGATAAGAGTGTTAAGGCCCTTGAAGAAGTAATGAACAGTGATAAGCAAATCCTGCTTGTGGCACAAAAAGACGAATCAGAAGACGATCCGGCGATTGAAGATTTTTACCGTATTGGTTGCCTTGGTAACGTTCTGCAAATGCTTAAACTGCCAGATGGCACAGTTAAGGTTCTTGTAGAAGGGGGCGTACGTGTTCGCTTTAAAGATGTTGAAGACACTGGCGACATGTTTGTGGCTCGTGCTGAAGAATTCAAAGAGCGCGAAGGTGCACCACAAGAGCTTGAAGCCCTTGTACGTGCCGTTGTGACTGAGTTTGAAGAGTACGTTAAGCTCAACAAAAAGATTCCACCTGAGGTTCTTGTCAGCCTTGCAGCGATTGATGAACCAACGCGCCTTGCAGATACAATTGCCTCTCACCTTAACCTTAAGATTTCTGAGAAGCAGGAACTTCTTGAGATGGATCTTGTTGATGACCGTCTTGAGAAACTTTACCAGCTTATGGAAAACGAGATTGGTGTTCTCCAAGTCGAGAAGCGCATCCGTAACCGTGTGAAGCGCCAAATGGAGAAGACTCAGCGTGAGTACTACCTGAATGAGCAAATGAAAGCGATTCAGAAAGAGCTTGGTGAAGAAGATGCCAGCGAAATGGAAGAATTCGAGAAGAAGATCCATGAAGTTGGTCTAAGTAAAGAAGCGAAAGAAAAAGCAGAGCAAGAGCTTAAGAAGCTACGTATGATGTCTCCGATGTCTGCTGAAGCGACAGTAAGCCGTAACTACCTTGATATCCTTCTTAACCTGCCATGGACGAAAAAGTCTAAGCTGAAGAAAGATCTTGTGAAGGCCACTGAAATCCTTGACGACGATCACTACGGTCTTGAAAAAGTTAAAGAGCGCATTGTTGAGCACCTAGCGGTACAGCAACGTGTGAAGAAACTTAAAGGTCCTATCCTTTGTCTTGTCGGCCCTCCAGGGGTTGGTAAAACATCTCTTGCAAAGTCTATTGCAAAGGCAACAGGCCGTGAGTACTACCGTATGGCACTTGGTGGTGTACGTGATGAAGCGGAAATCCGTGGTCACCGTCGTACATACATTGGTGCACTTCCAGGTAAGATCATCCAAGGGATCCGCAAGTCGGGTACAAACAACCCACTGTTCCTATTCGATGAGATCGATAAGCTTGGTAACGACTTCCGTGGTGACCCATCTTCGGCACTACTTGAAGTACTTGACCCAGCTCAAAACACAACGTTTAACGACCACTACCTAGAGCTTGATTACGATCTCAGTGATGTTCTGTTCCTAACAACAGCAAACTCACTCGATATTCCACCAGCTCTACGTGACCGTATGGAAGTGATCCAGCTGTCTGGTTACACAGAAGATGAGAAGGTAGCCATTGCAACACGCCACCTTATCCCACGTGCAATGAAGGACAACGGTATTAAGAAGGACGAAGTTACAATTAGCGAAGACGCTGTACGTGACGTTATTCGTTACTACACACGCGAAGCCGGTGTACGTAACCTAGAGCGCACAATGCAGGGCCTATGCCGTAAAGCTGTTAAGGATATCTTGACTGCTGAAAGCAAGGCTAAGAAGTCTAAGACTGCTAAGAAAGTTGCATCTATTAAGATCACACCTAAGAACCTTGAAAAATACCTTGGTATTAAGAAGTTCAGCTTCGGTATGGTTGAGAAATCAAACCAAGTGGGTGTTGTAACTGGTCTTGCATGGACGGCTGTAGGTGGTGACACTCTACCAATTGAAGCGGTTGTTCTAGATGGTAAGGGTAAAGTAACAACAACTGGTAAACTTGGTGATGTGATGACTGAGTCTATCTCTGCGGCAATGAGCTACGTGCGTCGTAGAGCAGGGGACTTCGGTATCGATGAGAACTTCTACCAGAAGAACGACATCCACATCCACGTTCCAGATGGTGCCACGCCTAAAGATGGTCCATCAGCGGGTATCGCAATGGTAACATCTATTGTCTCTATCCTAACGGGTACGCCAGTACGCAAGGAAGTAGCAATGACGGGTGAAGTTTCACTTCGTGGACATGTGATGCCAATCGGTGGCTTGAAAGAGAAACTTCTAGCCGCTCACCGTGCAGGTATTACAAAGGCCATTATCCCAATGGAAAACAAGAAAGACCTAGAGGACATTCCAAAGAACGTTCTTGAAGGGATTGAGGTTGTTCCTGTGGAATACATGGACGATGTTCTTAAGCACGCTCTAACAAAGATGCCATCGGCACCTAAGAAGAAGACGACTAAAAAAGCTGCGTCTTCTACTAAGTCCAAGTCAAAAGCGAAAGACGTGAGCGTACACTAAGCACGTACACACTTAAAAATCGCTACCTGAAAGGGTAGCGATTTTTTTATATGCCGCTTTAAAAGTGTGTCTTTTTTGTTAAAAATGGCTCAAACTTGCGGGTTTTGACGAATTATCATGCACAAAAATGCATATTTTTTGGGCAGTTTTTATTCCTCCCATATATTTGGACAACATTATATTTCAATGACTTACACTACAGAGTTCAAATAACCCCTTATAAATCAAGCAAAAAAATGAAAATAAAAGTGAAAAATACGCTTGACGACCATAGGTGGAAACTCGTTAAATATAAGCATTCCAAGGGTTACAGCCCATTTGGAATCGGCGCTCTTTAAACAGTTCGAATAAGAATAATAAGTTTATAGAGCAAACTTAAATTAAATAAGTATTAAGGGTAGACTCGTGAACAAGAACGAACTTATCTCTGCAGTTGCTGATAGCGCTAGCATTACTAAAACAGACGCAGCTAAAGCTGTTGACGCTGTTTTCGACACAATTTCAACAAGCCTAAGCTCAGGCACAGAAGTACGCCTAACTGGTTTCGGTACTTTCACTGTGACTAGCCGTAAAGCGACTACTGGCCGTAACCCACGTACTGGCGAAGCAATCCAAATTCCTGCTTCTAAGCTACCTAAGTTCCGTCCAGGAAAAACTCTTCGTGAGTCTGTAAACTAAGTCGTTTACATTTTGTAGGGCCCTCGCACCTGCGAGGGTTTTACTTTTTTATATAGGTATATCAAGCCTTAAAGAATAGGGGGCAAGAGTCTACAAAACCCCAAATTCAAAAAAATGCAATTTTTGTAAAATTAAAGCTTGATATCCACTGAGAACTGAAGTAAAAACATTCTCACAGGGCGGTTAGCTCAGTTGGTAGAGCAACTCGTTTACACCGAGTAGGTCGGGAGTTCGAGCCTCTCACCGCCCACCATTATTCTAGAAAAACCCGCTAATGCGGGTTTTTTATTTTCTACATATCAGCTAGTCTAATGCGACCAATATAAAGGATACGAATTATGTTCAAAGAATATGTTGAAGAAATTACGCATTACCTATCCAATCTTGAACCGCATATTATGCCGTACCAAGATATGGCGCATAACTGTTTAATCTTACTATTCGTCATACTTGGGTTCCTTTGCTTTTATCAAGTATCTTACCCATTTAAAATATCTAGAGTTAATTCAGACGAGGCAGGAAATTGGCTAGCTAAATACCCAAAAATCAAATCACAACTTTCTATGCCACTCGCTATTATGGGCATAATGATAGTACCTGCTATGTATGCCACCCCTGAAGAAAAGCAAGATATTTTTCTATTAGTTCTACTTATAGCAATGTTACCCCTATTGCTAGGGGGAGCTGTTCTTGGTTTTGTAGAGTTTATTAAATCTTACAAAAACTCAATCACTCGCTACCATGAGAAAAAAAGCTCAACTACAGAATAATGAAATACATATTCACCATTCCTGCACTTGTGTGCTTTGTGTTTCTTCTTAGTATTATTGCACCTGAGGCGCATTGGATGCTGGACAACGTATCTTCCTTCCTACCACAGGCAGCTCTCGGGGCGTTTTCTTGCGCGCTTATTGCGCCAGCCGTTAAAGCGTACGGGCCAGCAATTGTACTGGCGGGGTATGCCGGCATCTTTGGTTATGTAAGTTATAACGCGCACCCAGCAGAGCAGGGGAGCCTGACTGAGGATTACACAGTGCTACACTGGAATGCTCTCTACTTAAATAATGACCTCAGTGCCTTTGCAGAGCATGTAAGCGCCTCAGATCTTCCTGATTTGATACAGATCCAAGAGTTCTCACTGGCGCATATGCAAAGCGTAGAGAGCCTCACATCTCTTTACCCGCACTATAAGCTCTACCCTGAGGCAACTGCCGCGAGCCAAGGCGCCGCCATCTTCAGTAAGCACCCTATAACAGAGCACACAGCCTTTGCTCTTGGTGAGAACGGTTATGAGTTTGTACTTAGCACGATCATCCAGAAAGAGGGAAGGGCGCCACTCGGTGTATTAAGCCTCCATACCAAGGCGCCTATTGATGAAAGCTGGATTCAGGCCCGCAATACCTCTTTAAATGATATTATTCCACACTTAAAGAGCCTCAAAGGCAAAGCAGAGCATACTGTACTGCTTGGTGACCTGAATATTGCGCCATATTCCTCAGTGTTTAAAAGCTTCCTAAAAAATGCTGAGCTCAAAGCAACAACAGAGCTCTTCAATACTGAGACATGGCCAGCATACGCCCCAAGCTATATGCGCACACAGATTGACCATATTCTCACCGGTGATAACGTTCAAACCTCTCTCAGCGTCCTTGAAGACAGCTTTGGTTCAGATCATTTACCAATTAAAGCAAGACTCACGCTCAACTAGGTACAATGCTTGCATAAAAATATCCGCCCAATGAAAAGGATATTTTTATGGATATACACAGCATTCTCGAGTTCAGAAATAACAGCATTAGCCAAAAGACCAAAGCAGAGAGCGCCGCAAGCTCTGTGAGCTTTGCAGACATCATGAAGAACACGCAAAGCTCTGAAGCCATTCAACCTGCTGCAAGCATCTCTTCAGCAGACCCAATCCTCAACACCAATAAAGGCTATATTGATGTAGATTTGGATGAATACTTCTCAAATGAGGCCCCAAAGCATGAGGGACCGCTCTCTATTGATGACCTACCACCACTTATGATGCCTTCAGCAGATAACATTCTTGCCATTTCTGAGCATGTTTCAGGCCGTTTTCAGCAGTTAATGAAGGAGTATGGTATCCCTGAGGCTCCAGAAAAGATCACGTTTGATGGAGAAGGGCAGATGCAGATTCCTCTAGATTACCCATATAGCGACAAGTTGAGGCAAATGATGGATGAGAATCCAGGGCTTGAGCGTGAGCTACAAACACTGAACGCACTGAGCAGCCATTACGCAGAGCTGAAGAAGCGTGAGCCATTCATTGAAGAAATGAGCAAAGCCAACTCACAAAAAGAGATCGATTTTATTATTCAGAAGTATCAACACCTTTTACATGATAACCACAGTTACTCTGTTATTGAACTTAACTTTAGTCCAGAAGGGACCGTACAAGTGATGGCAGATAACCAACCTTTAAATCTGTTTTCTTAAGATTTCTTTAAAAACACCCAAACCTATGTAAAACGCTCTGTATATTCGTATACAGGGCGTACACATTCGTATACAGGGCGTACACATATTATATTCACATTAGCCATTTTACATAATATACATTATGCGCATATAGCACTAAGTTAGTAAACACCAACATGAAACGCACTTGTAGCTTGTTTGTCTTTTAAAAAGACCAATGATAAAATGCAAAAAATTATTTTAGGAAAAGATTTTGAAGTTAGATTTGGAAAAAGTTCTGGAAGGCCCTCCTGTCTTTGATGACAACAAGGAGTGCGTAAAGTACTTCAGGCACATACGCTGGCAAACTGCAATACGTGGCTTAAGGGTATTATTCTGGATCACCATTTCTTGGGCTGGGTTTTTGGTCATTTATCCTATGCTGCCTTCCCCTACACCATTTTTAAAAGCCTGTAAAGCTATTGCTATTATAACTGTTTGGAACGCAACTATCTCTTACATAGGATATATAGTGTTTTTTATTGCGCTGTGCCTACTCAATTGGAATAGAGCTGTTCACGAAAATTTAAAATTGGATGACCATTTTCTATATGCGTCGCCTTCTCCTACAGGGAAATTAGGATCTCAGGATTATAGGTTTACGCAAGCCCATTTATACTTTGGAATAGTTTTGGGCTTGGCCGCGATACTCATATCCGCTTGGATTAACATCGCGACATTCTATACACTTGTTTTCGATAGCCTCGTGTAGATACTTTTTTAAAGACTATGCATCAATGACACACAACTTAAGCCTACACCTTTATAAACGCTGAACTTTGGTTGCCAAAGGCTTATAAACATCGTATTGTTCTCCCCATGGCTGATTATATTAAAAACTTTGACAACGATGATGACAAATACATCACTGGGCTTGCAGTGCAACCCCAGAAGTTTAACATTCTCCTCACACGTGATGGTGACGAGATTGATTTTGACTTTACACCAGCAACAGCTGAGCTGATTACGCGTTACGGGTACATTATGCCTGTTGATGCACGCTGCGATGATGACATTATTATTGAAGAAGATGATATTTATGAGCGTCTGCGCCCTGTTCTTGGCAATGCGTTTACAGGTCAGCTTTCATACCATACACGCAAGCAAGTGATCATTTCACTACATGACACAGCCATTCTTGGCTACCAGCGTCAAACAATCATTGACCCTCGTATTGGTAACGAGATCGCAGTATTCTGGGAAATTTACCTAGATCAACGCATCTTCACCCAGTGCGATGATGAAGAATGGCAGCTCCTTATGGCTGAAGTCATTGCTTCTGAAACAGTTGATAAAGACGCAGACCGCAAACTTGCTGAAGACATTAAAAACCGTCTTCTTGAGCAAGCAGAACTTTAAACCTACTTTTTTACAACAGCCTCCCTGCCCCTTTGTCAGATAAAGGGTTCTTTAGGTATTTTGCTTCTTACTTTTACCTGTCAGATTTTCGCAACCTATGGTTTAATGTAAGTATACATAATACAACAGGGAAAAAATAAGGTTATAGGTTATGCCAATCATTACAGTGCATGGTAAAGAGAAAAATTATATTTTCAGTGTTGTTCCATATAGTTACGGTAACATGCCAGACTGGGGCGGCATCTATATTGCTGTCAACGCCTCAGAAAATGGCTTACGCATGGAAAACTGTATTGCGCTCGGCGGGTGCTCTAGCTTTAAAAAGTATCAAAATAAAATCCTAAGTTTTGTGAAAGACCGCTGTACCCATATCTACCTCATGCCTGAGTACGAAATGAAAGGCCGTGCTTTTGCCATTGCAGACCTGATTTCAGCACCAGCTTTCTCTGATGTTCCAAGGCAAATCCTTGAACAAGCCAATATCCCTGACGATATCAACTGGTATGATGAGGATGCTATTCAAACATTTGCAAATACCTCATCAAGTGAGTAACCACCCTCCTCTTCCAAAGGAAAACATAACGCATTGCTCATAAGGTAATCTGTAATCACAACAAACTCTACAGCCATGCTTATAAGCATGATCACGACAAATAAAATCAACACAGAAGCGCGACTTAACCTTATAAAGCGCTGTTTTTCAACACTGTGTAACTGAACAAGATAAGCAATCTTGTGCTCTCTATACCTGTCCATCTCTCTCCCAATCCTCAACTGTGCTTTAATAATAAAGCACTTATCCTGCCTTTATAAGCAGGTCTCTCATTTAACTTATGTGAGGTCGGGTCCACGATATGTGGTACGCGCCATTTTACTTTGCAGCTTTTCAGCAACAGAGAAAAATATAGGGGCTGTTTCTTATAAAACAACCCCTTGTTGATATTTTATTGAAATAATCCCGTTAGAGTTGGACTTACTTTTGTGCAAAAACATGCATTTTTATCACGATTTCATTATCCACCCACTCTAGTGTAGGGTCAGAGTTTTTCCCCATCCCAAAGTCCAAGCGCTTCAAGATCATCTCTGAATGAGACTTATAGCTCATCTCGTCAACTTTAGAGATCTTTGCATCAAAAGAAATCGGCTTTGTTACATCTCTTAGAGTGAGTTCACCTTCAATCTTATAAACATCACCTTCCACATGCTGCACAGAAGTACTCTTAAAAGTCCCCTCAGGCGTCTCGGCCACATTAAACCAGTCAGCAGTTGGCAATGTACCGTCATACATGGCATTACCTGTCTCTGCTGATTCTAGCTTAAATACAGCTGAAATATGGCTCGCTGTTGGATTCTCAAAATCAAAGTTTACGTCCGCTGTCCATTCGTTAAACATGCCAGAAAAATCATTGCCTGCATGCTTACCAGAAAACTGAACCTGACTCTTTTCATAATCCACAGTGTAGTGCTCAGCATGTACAAGCTGTGCGCTGCTTAAAAGTAACCCAAATGTAAATAGTGTAAGCTTCATCATCACTCCCCTACCCTCTAAAGCTCATGCGCTTCAGCAGGTTAACTTTTTCTTTTTTCAAATGCACCACTACGGCAGCAACGTGCAGAACAATCAGTGCAATAAATGCCCAGCCTAACCATTTATGACCAAACTTAGACAGACTGTTCATTTCTGTATCGCCTGCAAGGCCTGGAATATGCGGCCATGTAAACATATCAAAAATAATAGTTGGCAGGCCATATGGGCTGCTTGATACCATTACCCAACCTGTTACAGGCATCGCAATCATAAAGCCGTACATGGCAAGGTGACCAAGCTTAGAAAGCACTTGATCCTTTTTAGGGATTGCATTTGGAAGCTTTGGTGCTTTAAACATCAGCCTTGCTGCAACCCTTAAAACAAGAGCAAACATCAGCAGTACGCCCAGTGACTTATGCCATTGGTACATTTTAAATTTAAGAGATTTATCCGCAATCAGATCAAACTGAAAGGCCAGCCCACTCGCCAGCATCAGGATAAAGCACAACGCCATCACCCAGTGCAGGATAATAACCGTTGAATGATAGCGCTGTACTTGTGCCATGTGGCTACCCTTTACTTCTTGTGGAATTCAGTTTCAATGATGATCTGTACATCGTCACCAATGTTTGGCACGTATGTATCAAAGCCCCACTCACTACGCTTAATGTTAGCAACAGCGCTAAAGCCCATTGCAGGAACATTTGCAAATGGCTTGCTTGCATAAGCACCGTTAAATGTTACATCAAACGCCACTGGCTTTGTAATGCCAAGCATTGTAAAGTCACCTGTCATTGTACCTGTGTTATCAGATGTCTTAACAAGGTTTGTTGCTTTAAATGTTACTTCTGGGAATTTAAGACCATTAAACCAGTCCGCGTTTTCACCAAGCTTTTTGTTAAAGTCCTTTTCATCACTGTGATGCTGGAAGTCTGTCTCAATAGAAAGCGGGTTTACAGAGGCCATCAGTGCGCTTTTTGTAATGTCTGATGGATCAAGCGTCAGCGTTGCATCAAAATCGTTAAAACGCGCCGTATAGTTAGAAAGCCCCATGTGGCTTACCTTAAATGAAATACTTGTATGTGTTTTATCCAGAATGTAATCCCCTGCTGGAAGGTCAGATACTGGCGTGTTTACAGCATGAGCAGAAACCGCAGCCATGCTCACACCTAAAGAAAGAAGTAATTTTTTCATGTTGTTATTATCCCGTTTTATAACTTTGTTTATAGATATGCTACACACATTTTTTATGGATGCAAGCATAAAGTTCGAAAATAACGAACAAACAATTTACTGACATGATCAAACTACCCATAACAAGCAACAGCCCAGCCTTTTCAGACACACTCAAAAGTGGTAATGTCCTGTATGAAAAAATTTATTTATTTTTTAATACACCCAGTCAGCAATGATCGTGATCCTCTAACTAATTTACTGGCCGCATTGCTAGCTATATTTTTGGTACTTGGTGTAGGAAGATACATTCTCAACTCAACTCTTCTCAGCTTTGAGATTCTAAAAGACCGAGAATATATAAGCGCTACATTTTCAGAATATCATCCCCAGAAAGACTTAGCACATAAAGAGTTTGCTTCATTCCTAAACACACTTAGCTTAAGAAAATTTTCAAATTACTCTCTAACTTGGCAATGGGCATTTGAAGGGCTTGACAATAAAAGTGAAGAAAAAGCAGAAAAAGTGCTAAACAAACTAGAGATCAATTCACCTGCCTATAACTTTACCAAAGGACTTCAGAAATCATACGGAACATGTTGTAAGCCTTATGACCGAGACAATATGGAAATAACGGCTAAAACTCTAAAGCCTTGGGCTAAACATATAAGTAAGAATGTAAAAAATGGCACATCATCCAACAATGAAATCCAAACATTTCTATTAATTTTAAGAGATACGGCCCTAGGAGAACTCGAACGCCCATTACTAGACGGACACTGGTCTCTTTCTTTATTCTTTTATCTGGGAGGACAGCAAGGTATATACGGCAGAGGAAAACTAATATCTGATAATAATGCTTGGCGCGCATTAAATGAATTTGGAAAAGCATTAACAGTTCCAGTTGCAGACATTATTGCACATCACCCTAGCAAGCAGGTAAAGATAGATTACGCAGCTTATGCATCTTTTCTAAAATTTCACACAGAAGAGCCTGAGTTAAACTATAAATACTGGGGGTACAGTCTAAAAAAAGCAGAAGAGCTCATGCAACAAAGGCTACCTATAACCTGTACCAATAAAGGGCGCCTCGCTTCACAATATATTGCAGAGTATTTCTTAAACCATTCCACTAAGGAAAACCCTGTACATAGACGAGTTTATAAAAAAACTTTCATAAACGTTTTGAAAAACAACCAAGATAAATGTATTAAAGCTGGCTTTAACGTAAATTATGCAGAAATGACATGGGATAAATCATGAAAAAGTGGCGCGCCCAGGAAGACTCGAACTCCCGACCCTCTGCTTAGAAGGCAGATGCTCTATCCAGCTGAGCTATGGGCGCGTAACCACATCCCTTTTATACACAAACTTGCCCCCTCTCCCAAGAAAAAAATATCCTCCCAATACACACACTCTTTTTTATTGATTTTAAGGGATGTTTCATCAACACTAAGACCCATGAAGAAAATAAAAAACATCATGAGCCTCACCACACTTGCATTGCTGGCAAGTTACACACCTGCTTATGCACTTGAACTTGGGGCCGGTGATTTTACTTTCATTCAAAAGGAGCGCGTAAATTTACGTGTTTCTCCAGCAACCAATAAGCGTCCCCTCACCCAGCTTTCAAAGGGCACGGGCTTTATTGTGCTTGAACGCTCAGGTGACTGGCTCTACGGTGATGTATTCCGCTCTGGCTTTGGGGAAGATATCTTGAAAGGCTGGGTCCATAAAGATCTTCTAGATGTTAAGTTTCCAGAACATACACAAGTTGCCACAACTGCCGCATTTGAAGAGTTTTTTAACTATATTAAAGATGAAAACCAAACCTCTCAGGCCAGGACTGGCCTCAGCAGATATCTCAAGGTCAGCAACTGGGGGGATGGCCTTGTTGCGGTCACGGTTCACCGTAATTGGATGGAAGACGATTACCATAACAAAAAGGCTGCTTTTGAGCGCTTAAGCGAAGCTTGGCGCACCCTTGATGGCAACCGTATGGATGAAAAGCTGTTTATCCTGAGCCCATCAGGGCTTGTGCTTATGCAGCAATAGTGCATTTTTATTGATATTTTTCCTTCAAAACCCTTGAAGATTTCAACAGCCCATCTTATATAAACAGAGATTCAAAAGAATCTTTCTTTCCGTTCTGTCTTCTTCATGGAGGTTTCTATGACAGACCAAAACAATAACCCCACCCCCGAAGCGGCCAACAACATGGACAAAGCCAAAAAAGCTGGCGGCATCCTACTGACCATCTTCACCTTCTTTGCAAAATGGTTTATTCTTGCTCCGCTGAAGCTTATCTCAGGACAAGCCTATAAGCTGATGAAAGAGCTGATGGAATACAAGTCGATTCTGATCAAGCGTGTTCTCTCTGTCGGCGCTCTACTTCTCGTGGTTTTTAACCCGCTGTTCCTGATCTCTGACAGCACTGCCATGCACTATTCTTCCATGGCTGCATATGCCTGGGAAGTCATCCTGGCTGGCCAGTCTTCACTTCCGGTGATGCTCTTCTTTGGCGTCGCGGTTCTGATTGCAGGTTGGATCCTCAAGGGTATGTTCAATGCCGCAGCGCGCAGCTTTGGTACCTTCACCTCAATCATGGTGCTGGGTATTCCTTCGCTATTCTGTGCTGGGCTGTACTTCGCCTTCCCGGGCCTGCAAACTCTGGCGGCTGTAAGCCTGTTCTGGGTTGCAGAGTTCATTTTGGCCTTCTACTTGGGCGCCGGCATGGCTTCCAGTAAAATCAAGCGCAAGGCGCAAGGCGTTGGCGATCAAAATATCGTCGATGACCAAACTGATGACCAAGACGACGAATAATCGATTCAACTTAGAACAGCCCTTCGGGGCTGTTCTTTTTGCGTTTGAACCAGCCTGCCTAGCGCTTAAGCAAGATTTTACATATTTTGGCTAGACAGAGCGCTCAAAACCAAGTAAAAGAGTAATCGATTCTTATGGCGGGTGTAGCTCAGTGGTAGAGCATCAGATTGTGGCTCTGAGGGTCGTGGGTTCAATCCCCATCACTCGCCCCATTAGATTTAAAAAGCACTCCTTCGGGAGTGCTTTTATTTTTCAGACATATATTTCAACAAGTTAAACAATCACAAGAAGATATATTTTAATTTATTACACTAAAAAAGAGCCCTAAGGCCCTGAGAAATTTTGAACTTCCACTAAGTGGTGCGGATGAAGAGAATCGAACTCCCACGCCTCTCGGCACTGGAACCTAAATCCAGCGCGTCTACCAGTTCCGCCACATCCGCACGTTTCGTCTTAGTAGAACGAGTGAGAATATGCCAAGAACTCGCACTTTCTGCAAGAGAAATTTTCACTTTTTTTCAGAAAAAATGCTTAAAGGCGCATCAACCCCTGTTAACCTTTTAAAAACGAAAGTAAATTTTTCGTAAATTCGTCTTCTAGCTTAGACTTTTGGTGCTCAGGTTGCTTCAAGAAACTACATGCAAACTTCACCATTTCATCCAAGAAGGCTGGTGAATTCCACTGCCCTTTCTTTGTAAATGGTGCAATATGCTCGCTCGAGCTTGCAAGAAGTGTCTTACTTCGAGGAATTTCGCGCATAAGTTCACGATAAACATCTTCTTCAGGATATGAAATTTCGGGACGCATCAACACATAAAACCCATGGTAAAGAGCCATTTGCATCATTGAAGGCGTTCGAATAATAGGAACAATAGCAGCACGCACTGGCGTTTGAGTCATCACCGTATTCATAAGCTCAGGAAGAATATCATCCGCCTTCTTACTTGTAATGAAGATTGGCTTATTATATTTCACAGCAAGCTGCACTTGCTCCATAAAGATCAACTCCTGCTGAGGACGTGTATATGGCGCAAAGTGCAGATCTAAGCCAATCTCACCAATCGCAACAACTTTAGGGTTATTTCTCAGCACAGGCTCAAGAAGCTCTGATACATCAAACTTACTATTCGGACGAATACTTGTAGGCGAAATACCAATCGCGTAATAGGTATTTTTTAGATCCATATAACTTTTTGAAATTTCTTCCATAAGCGGTCCATTAGACGCATCAATAGAAACAATTGAAATGCCCTGCTTATTGAACTTTTCAAGTGACTTTTTATAATCCTTAAAGCTATCTAAGCTTGAAATACGGAAGTAAGCATCAGAAAGCGTACTATACGTATTATGTCCGCCCTTCTCGTGGTCACCAATCAGACGTTCTGCGTCCATAATAGCGCCTTCAATCTCTTCCTTCTCTTCTGCAGCTTCTGCAGCTTCAGTCTTCTTCTCACTAATCATGGTTTCATTGCCGAGGTGATCAATAGAGAAGATACGCTCAGTCCCGTATTCATCCACTTCTACGCGAATGTTTTCGCCAGCAGATGACGCAGAAGCCCCAGCAGGCGCATTATTACCCTGAGATCTCGCCATATCAAACTGATCAGCTTCAACACTTACGCCTACACCTAGAGCACTATCCATGTTATGGCCACTACTACTTGCCGCTAAATGCACATTCTGAGAGAGACTATCTGCAAGGGCTTGTTGCACGCGCACAGCGCCATCCATTTCTCCAGAATCAGTGTAGACCATAACACCTTTATCTTTGTCCTTCTTGGTGTCACCGCCATCAGAAGAGCCCCCTTCTTTATCAGAGGGTTTAAAGTCCATAGATTGTGTCTTTTGAAGCTTAGCTTTTTCATCTTCTTGGTTTTTAGGCTGTGGAGGCTTTCTTCCCCCAACACCTGCGCCGCTGCCTAATGCAGAAAAGCCACCGCTACCGGCAATACCTGCTGGCGCAGCTTTTTGATTACCACTTTTACCAGCAATTTGCCCAGGCATACCACCGCCCATGGCTTTTTTAGCAGCACCAGCTGTCATGGCTTTACGGAGTTTTTTACCCTTACAGTTTGGGCAGGCGCGCCCCATAATTCCACCACCAAGATGTTTAGAACACGTAAAGAATCCACACGTAGAACATTGGAACAGAACGGGAACACTTTTAGTTGGGCTACCAGGGTAACCACCACACTTGTGACAACCTTCAGCATGTTTTCCTGAGTAAACTTTCGCCATAATGTTCCTATCTTATTATTCTTGTGGTCGAGGAAGACTTTCAATTTCAGTCAGATAAGAAACCTCGTCCCCACCAAGTCTTGTTACAGGCTGCAGCGCCGTTGCATCAATTTTATCTCTGCCTTTTGCATCTGTCACCATCACGCTCTCATCAGCAAAAAGTTTTTCTAACTTTAAAAAGGCTACTGTTACTTTTGAGCCCGGTACTTGGTGTGTATCAAGAAGCGTGCAATCAAAAGCAATTTTAGAACCCTCTAGCACAGGAAGCTCAAAACCGTCTTTTACTGTCAGCTGTGCAGCCCCATCACGGGCAAGTTCACTCTTGCCAAAAGGAAGATCAACAGCACTGTCCACCATTGCTCTTGCCATCTCTTTAGATGGGATATGTAGTGTCGCATGCTTTCTGGCCTTCAAGTTTGCAAGCGTATCTTTATCAGAGCCATCCTTTTTAGGAGCAATAGAAATCATGACCACCGCAGGGCTTGGGCTCACAACATTAAACCAAGAAAATGGCGCCAAGTTATAACGGTGTTCATCGTCAGAGTTTTCACCATTATCTGTCAGCACCCACGCCACAGGACGGGGTACAACCGATTGAACAAGCCAGTGATAGCTCTCTACAGAACTCATTTCTTCAAAATTAACAATCATGAAGATTCCTTTCTGTAAGGTGCAGCTTTATCAAATAGTGTAAAGAAGTTATCTGTTGTCGCTTTCGCCATTTCTTCCAGAGATACACCCTTCATACCTGCAAGCTTTTCAGCTGTATGAAGCGTGTACGCAGGCTCATTTGTTTTACCGCGGTAAGGCTTTGGCGCAAGGTATGGCGCATCTGTTTCCACAAGAAGCTTATCCATAGGACAAAGCATAAAGCCGTCTCTCACCTCGTCTGCATTGGCACCAAAGGTAATAATACCTGAGGCTGACATATACAGACCATGCTCCACAGCAAATTCAGCCAGTGGAAGCTTACTAGAAAAGCAGTGTAAAAGAATCTTTTGCTGCCCTTCAGCCATCGCTTCTTTAAGAATAGACATCGTGTCTTCTTCAGCGTCACGCGTGTGGATAATCACAGGCATATTCAGCTCACGCGCCACTTCAAGGTGCGTCACAAAGCTCTCCCACTGATCTTTACGCGGTGCGTTATCATAAAAGTAATCAAGGCCTGTTTCACCAATCCCAATGACTTTTTCTTTCGCACATCCCTCACGGATCTCATCAGCTGTAATAAGGCCGCCCTCACCTGCGTTATGCGGGTGAATGCCGTAAGAACAGAACACATTTTGGTATTGTTCAGCGAGAGGTTGAATGATCTTAAAATCCTCACGTGTCGTGCCAATCGTTTGCATGTAATGCACGTGGTTTGCCTCTGAGCGTGCAATCAGCTCAACAATATCCTCACCCTTATCTAGGGCGTAGTTGAGGTGACAGTGAGAATCAACAAGTATCATTATGACTTGTTCGCGCTATCATCTGGGTATTCTACAAGGCTAAGTACGTTGCCTGATGGATCAAAGAAGTGTGCAAGGATACCCCCCCAAGGCTCTTCAGCAGGTGTATCAAGAAACTCAACACCCTTTTCCTTCAGCATGTTGTATGTTGCAAGGCAATCTTCTACATGGCAGCTAATGCCAGAGAAAGAACCAATCAGCGCTTCAGCCTCATCAGATGGGTCAACGTTTTCAATCACAAGGTCAATACCGTACAGGTCATACACAACCACTTCGTTATCAGAAAGGATAACGTCTAGGCCGAGCTGCTTTTCATAAAACGTACGTGACGCTTTGATGTTATCAGTGAAAAGTCTAAGCGCTGCGACAGGGCCTAGCATTTTGGGTTGTTTAGGTTGTGTTTGGGCCATTATGCCGCCTCTTCTTTTGGTTGAATTCTTGGGAATACGCCTTCTGGCTTCGGTAGCTCAGCACCGTCTGTAAGCAGGTAGCCTTCAGCGTTTTCAATATCAGTGAATGTCATCTCGCTTGTACCTAGAAACTCTTTCACACGTGCCATAGACTCAGGCATAAACGCATCAAGCGTATGTGCAATTGGCACAAAGCCTTCCATAAGTACACGAAGGATATGCGCCATAAGCTCTGGGTTTTCCTTCTTATGTGTCCAAGGTTGTTTAGCGTCCATGTAAGCATTTGCTGCATGCACACGAGACCAGATTGTATCGAGTGCTTTATGGAACTGTAAATTATCAATATGCGTGCGCACATCGTTCACCATGCCCTTAAAGCCATCGAGGAACTCTTTATCAGCTGCGTCAAGTTCGCCAAGTGTTGGCACTTTCGCTTCGCAGTTTTTTGCCACCATAGAAAGCACACGCTGGAACAGGTTACCAAGCGCGTTGGCAAGGTCACTGTTCGTACGCTCAATGAGGCGCGTTTCACTAAAGTCACCGTCATTACCAAATGGCACTTCACGCATCAGGAAGTAACGTACGATATCGCGGCTGTACTCCTTAGTGAGTGATTCAGGGTCAACAACGTTGCCCTTAGATTTACTCATTTTGTCGCCATCAACTGTCCACCAGCCGTGCGCGTACACCACAGGAAGCTGCTCTTCCGTCAGTCCTGCGCCCATTAGCATTGCAGGCCAGTACACTGAGTGGAAACGTAGAATATCTTTACCTACCAAATGAATCGCAGGCCAGTAGCCCATGTTCTCTTCATTTGGCCAGCCCAGTACACTGAGGTAGTTTGTTAGGGCATCAATCCATACGTACATCACGTGGCCTGGGCCATTGGGTACAGGAACACCCCAGTCAAATGTTGTACGAGAAATTGAGATATCGCGCACTTCACCTTTTAGGAAACCAACAACTTCGTTCAGGCGGCTTTGCGGCTGAACAAGTTCTGGACGACGCTCGTAAAGGTCAAGAAGTTTCTCTCTAAATGCAGAAAGCTTAAAGAAGTAACTCTCTTCTTCCATCCACTCTACAGGGTGACCGCTCATTGGGCTCTTGCCATCAACAAGCTCTTCTTCTGTGTAGTAAGATTCATCAGAGATACAGTACCAACCCGCGTAGCTATCTTTGTAAATGTAGCCCGCTTCTTCAAGTTTCTGCCACATCACTTGCGCTGTCTTCTGGTGGTAATCTTCAGTGGTACGAATAAACGTATGCTCACTGATGTTCATAATAGGTTCAATTTCGCGGAACATATCAGACATCTTATCTACGTATGCCTGAGGTGTAAGGCCTTCTTTCTCAGCAGCGCGTTGCAGCTTAAGGCCGTGTTCATCTGTACCTGTTGAAAACTTAACGTCAAAGCCGTCCAGACGCTTAAAGCGTGCGTAGATATCAGCGGCCAAAGTCGTGTAAGCACTCCCAAGATGCGGCTTACCGCTTGGGTAGTAAATAGGCGTCGTAATATAAGCTTTTTTTGAAGCCTGTGTCATATGGATTTTTATCCCCTATTGTCCCTTAAAAACATATAAAGCACAGTGTGCCACGGAGATGGCAGAATCGCAAGCCTTTAGCGCATTGGTTTTCTAGGTAACACGCCACTTTTAGCGGAGATAAAGTCTTCTAGCATGGCATCAAAGGTGAGTGCCGGAGAGATATTCACTTCTTCCATGCGTCTTTTACGCCACAAATACACGTCATAAAGGTGGCTGAGCGCATAAGATGACACACCCCACGCCCCTGTAGATTTAGACGCACTACGGACTTCTGTAGCCAGCTTCACAAGCAGAATATCAATCGCCAGTGGCAGCACACGTTTCTGGCCAATTTTATCGCTCAGCGCATAGGCATCAGATTTTCCTTTAGCGTTTGGCGCACAGTTATTAAAGAAACCATCAAGCAATGCGCTAATATCTTCACTCTTACCAGCAAACATACTTGCAACGCCCGGCACCCCCTGCACAAGTGGAAGCAACGTTTGCACAGCTGCATCGTCATAATCCTTTGCAAGTACCTTCGCCGTATCATCATCACTGAGCGGCGACACACGCACTGTACGGCAACGAGAAATAATTGTTGGCAGAAGCTTAGATGGCGCATGAGAAATAAGAACCCAGTACGTTTTCGTCCCCGGTTCTTCTAGGTTTTTAAGGATCGCGTTTGCAGAAGCTACATTCATGTACTCTGCCGCATCAACTATAATCACACGAGCTTCTTCACCACTCAGGCCCACGTTTTGCAGAAGGGCCCTCGTATCATCCACCTTAATGGTTTTGGTTTTAGAATCCTCAGCGGGCTCTAGTGTGAAAAAATCTGGGTGTGCACCAGCATCAATCTGTGCATAACGAGGGTGCCCATCATCAGCTTCTAGCAAATCTGGCGCCCCAAGCGGGGCAAAGCCACACAAAAGACAACGTGCTAAATGCTCAGCAAACAAACGTTTTCCAACACCTTCAGGACCAGTGAGAAGAATCGCATGAGGCATCTTGCCCGACTCAATCATCGTGCGGAGCGTTTTTTGCGCCGCCTCATGGCCAATAAGGTTTGGAAGAACGTGCTCAGACATTACGCTGCTTTAGCCTCTTCAAAGTAGAAGTAATCAGAGAGCAGAGAAACAAGAGATTCATAAACACCTTCAATCGATGCAGATGCATCAATCATAATAAAGCGCTCAGGGTTCTTTTTAAGAAGCTCCACAAAGCCGTTTCTCACCTTTGTATGGAACTCAAGGCCTTCTTGCTCAATACGGTTTTCACCGTTATCCCAACCACCACTGCGTGCAAGGCCGATCTCTGGATCAATATCAAAGTAAACAGTCGCATCTGGTGTTGTATCGCCAATCACAATGCTTTGTAGCATTTCAACCGTACGCTCACCGAGACCACGGCTTACACCTTGGTAAACCATTGTGCTATCTGCAAAGCGGTCACATAGAACAACCTTACCTTCTGCAAGCGCTGGGCGAATCACACGCTCAAGGTGCTCAGCACGGGCAGCTGTGTAAAGTAGAAGCTCACCCATATCTGTCCAACGATCTTTATCACCCGTTAGAATAAGGTTACGAAGCTCTTCTGCACTCGGGCAGCCACCAGGCTCACGCGTAAGAATATGGTCAACACCTGCAGCAGTTAGTGCTTCACTCAGTGCTTTAATTTGCGTTGTTTTACCGCTACCTTCACCACCTTCAAAAGTAATAAATGTACCGCCATTTGCTTTTAGGTTTTGTACCAAAGCATCAATCATTATTTTTATCCCCTACCCCAATAAATTTATTTACTTCGGTCCGTCAATGATACCAAGCCATGACAAGAAACTATCCCACAGGCGACCAAAGAAACCTTTACGTGTCACATCATGCTGCGCCACAACATCTACACTAAACATGCGGTTATCTGCTGGGTGCACAAATGTAAGCTGCCCCACAGTTTCGCCTGCTTTAATTGGCGCAACCAAACCTTCTTTAATTTCAAGGTTTGCTTTTAGGCCATCCGCATCACGTGCACCGATGTACGTTGTGAGCGTATCTTTAGCAACCACTTTTAGGCCACCTTCAACACTGTGCCATACAGGAACGTCTTTTTGCATTACGTCACCTGCACGCACCATGTCACGCAGATCAAATGTACGGAAGACATAAACCAACCCTTTTTGAGATTCACTCTCTCGTTGAGCCATACTGTCTGTCCCCATCACAACACTAATCAGGCGTTCATCGCCTTGACGCGCTGATGAAATGAGGTGGAACCCAGCTTCTTCAATGTGCCCAGTCTTCAGGCCATCTACACCAATACCGCGGTTGAGAAGACCGTTACGGTTAGATTGCTTAATACCACTAAACTCAAAGCTTGGAATACTGAAGTAGTGGTAAAACTGTGGAAAGTCTTTTTGGATGCGCTTTGCCAGCGTAAACATATCTTTTGCAGTTGTGTACTGCAGGTCAGATGGCCAGCCTGATGCGTTCACAAAGTTTGTGTTCATCATACCAAGCTCTTCTGCCTTCTCGTTCATCATCACAGCAAAACCTTCTTCACTGCCACCAAGAAACTCAGACATAGCAATACAAGCATCATTACCACTGACTACGGCAATCCCTTTAATCATGTCATCCACAGGGACCTTCTTACCAACTTCAATAAACATCTTAGAGCCGCCCATACGCCATGCTTTTTCACTTACTGGAATTTCAGTTTCAAGCGTCAGCGTACCGCTTTCAAGCGCTTCAAAAATCAGGTAAAGCGTCATCAGCTTTGTCAGGCTCGCAGGGCCCATACGGTCATTTGAATCTTTCTCTAGCGCAATGGTGCCTGTTTCAGTATCCCCAATAATGTAAGATTTTGCATTCAGCTCAATCGCCTCTGCGCTAAGCGCAGTTGTTACGCTGAGAACACTTGCAAGAGCACTTGCCTTTAGCCAAGACATCATAGATTTATCCTTGTTTTAAATAGTTTATTATTCGATCACAACACGTGCGCCAACCCAGCCAGCATTTTCTGCATTGTTAAGCAGAGCATCCGCTGTGTCAACCGTGTTCACAGGGCCAATACGGACACGGTAGTACGTTGTCCCATTCACACTGTTTTCAAAAATTTGAGTACTCGGGAAGTCCGCCTTCAGCATAGAAAGCTGCTTTTGTGCGTTCGCCTCATTTGTAAAGGCACCCGTTTGTACAAAGTAGCGCGTAGAACCAATCGCAAGGTCACGCACAAGCTCAGGTGATTTCTGCACAGGCGCACCTGTACTTACACGGCTCGTGAAAGATCCACCAGTTGTCGCTGGCTGCACAGGTTTCTGATGGGTAACACGCGGTGCTGTTCTTGAAACATGGCGCGTCTTTAGAGAGCTTCCATCTGTTGGGAGCGCCTCAATCTGTACTGGTGTTACCCCCTGCTCTGCAAAGTCTAGTACTTGTGCAGCGCGGTAACTCATATCAATCACACGGTTCTTTTTAAATGGGCCACGGTCGTTAATTTTAACAATAACGCTACGGCCATTTTTAAGGTTTGTTACACGTGCATATGTTGGTAGAGGCAGCGTTGGGTGTGCAGCTGTCATCTCATACATGCTGTACTTTTCACCGTTCGCTGTTTTACGACCATGGAAAGGGTGTCCATACCAGCTGGCAATCCCCTTCTCTGTAAAGCCTTCAGAACTAGAAATCGGGTAATACGTTTTACCCATAATCTTATAAGGCTTACCAACCTTACGCTTACCTGTTACACGCGGCGCGCTATACCCAGCTGCACCATCGTAACGCGCAAACAAGCTATCATTCGTTGGCTTATACGTGTTGTAGTAACTTGTACAGCCAGATAGAACAACTGCCGCAAGCAGGCTCAGTGGAAGAACGCGCATTAAGATTTTTTCTCCGCTTTTGCAATCTCATCAGAAAGGCTCAGAGCACTTACAGCAAAGTAGCTCGAGTTATTCCAACGCATAATTACGCTAAAGTTATGATACGTCAACCATGCACGACCGCTTGGCCCCTCAGGTAAAAACAAACGCGCCTTTGTGCCTTTTGGCAACGTGCCAGCTTTTGGTGCAACGCCAAGAGCTTCCCACTCTTCAACACTCATCCACTGGCTGAGGCCACGCTTAGAAAGGTCTAGATCGCCAGGCAGATATTTTGTCAGTGTTACGCGTTCGCCCCACTTCTCATCTTCTTTCCAGCCATGGCTCTTCAGGTAGTTTGCAGCAGAAGCAAATACATCTGGAAGCGTGCTCCAGATATCTTTTTTGCCATCACCGTTTCCGTCACGCGCATACATAAGGAAACTACTTGGCATAAATTGGCACTGTCCCATAGCACCTGCCCAGCTTCCTGTCATCTCAGAGGCAGGTTTGTGACCTTCAGAAACAATCTTTAACGCATCAAAAAGCTCTTTTCTAAAGAACTTCTTTCTATGACTTGCATAAGCAAGTGTTGCAAGGCTTGGTACAATATCGTAACCGCCCGTGTAGTTACCGTAGGCTGTCTCAACACCCCACATCGCAACAATCGTTTCTGCTGGAATACCGTACTTTTCTGATTTCTCCATCAGCTCATCACGGTTTGCCATATAATTCTTTTGGCCTTTTTTGACACGGTGATCAGACACCATGCTGCCAAAGTATTTTTTAAAACTAAACGTACTCTCAGGCTGAGTTTCTAGGCGCTTCATCACGTCTGGTAGTGGCGCTGTAAGACCCTCAAGAGACGTTTCAAGCACGTCTGTTGGCAACCCTTTAGATGCTGCTTCTGTCTTCAGTTCTGTTAAAAAGTCTTCAAACGATCCAAGCTTTGGATCTGCATGTGAAATTTGCATGAGAGTGAAAAGACTGCACGTCACCCCACCGACGTATTTTACTGATTTACCCCACATAAATCGGCCCTCTTTTTGTTATTAGCACACAGTGTAACAGAGAGCAAAACCATTGTCATATGCTTATTTAGACAACAAAAAAACTTGCACTTATTTCATGAACTATCTATAAGCGTATACAGTAACTGGAGCACGCTCCATGTTATCTCGTACTTACCGTTTTCTAAATTTCACCAATAGCCATAAATATGGCTATTCCCTACCCTCTATCCAGAAGGATACCTCATGCATCAGCACACACTTTTCCATCCGGAAGTTTTCGCAAGCACTGAAGAGTTTAAAGAGGCACGACGATGCCACAATGCTATGAACGCTTTCGCCAATTGCGATCCCAACAAAAAAAGCGCAGTGCCGCCTGAAAGCATCTCATGCTATATGGCGGCTCTCAAACGGCTGATGGAAAAGGCTAAACTCTGCAAAGACAAGGCATCAGAAAGACTGGCCCGCTACATTGAGGAAGAAACACGCCTGCGTGATATGGAAGCTAGAGGAGAGCTGAAAAACAACGCACAACAAGTTGGACAGATCATCAAAGAAGGCGTCCCTTACAACTCTTCCAACCGGGACTAACCCTCCCAAATCGAATAAGAAATTCTCCCTACTGATTGTGGGGAGAATTTTTTGTGAAATTTTCTTTATTTTGCCCCTTGCAGTTTAGCATAAACCTGCCTATATTTCGGGCATCAAGATACTGCGTATTCCGTTTTCCAAGCGCCCGTAAGGGACGTACATCTTGGTATTCACTAAAATATCAACACACTATACTGAGGAGACTGCACCATGAGTGCACAGCGGTACCCCCTGTTCAACGACAAAACCTTTGCTGACAACGACGAGTTTTTGAATGCTCGCGCTTGCCAAAATGCAATGAACGCTGACCAGGAGCCGAGCAAACAGGCACAAACTGCCTATGACACCGTTTTGCAACGGGTCATGAAGCAGGAAAAGATTTCCGAATCCGACGCCGAAGAAAAGCTGGAACAGATCATCAACGACGAAACCCGCAAACGCCAAGCCCACGGCAACACCCAAGTTGCCCAAGCTGGAAAGCAGGTGTCAGAAGACACCGTTGAATGCCGTCCGCGCGTTCAACAGTTCAGCTAAATCAAAACCTTAATCGATACCACCTCCCTTCCCGCAGAAATGCGGGGAGGGTTTTGTTTATAAACTGTCAGGAAAAGTCAGGCACTGCTTAGCATTCCCCCTATAAGAGTTCATACCAAGAGAACTTCGGTTCTTGATATCGTGTTTACCTTTTCATCGACTCCCATTCTGGGATTCGCACGATCTTGGTTATCTTTGTTTCTACACACATGTACGGAGGAAAATAACATGTGCTTCGATCTTCAAAACACCGCCATCTTCGCAACCGAGAACGACTTTCTGCGTGCACGCCGCTTCGTTGCTGCTTACATTGCAGGGGAAGACACTCGTGAAGATGACGCCGAAGCTGTCAAAGCAGCTGCGGGCGCAATCATCATGCGCCACAACACAGTCGACGGAGAGGCAACTTTCCTGATGCTGTGCAAATATATCCGCGACGAGAATGCTGCTCGCGGCAACGTGTGCTTCTTGGCCGACAAGGTTCTGGCTGATCGCCTGCCTCACAGCTGTGCTGCGAATGCAGGTGGCCGTCCTGATCGCCACGTTCACTAAATCGATTACAAGCTCCCGTACCATTTTGGTGCGGGGGTTTGCTTTTGATATAGACTTAGGGCATCATAGCGCCCATGAGTGATACACCAGCCAAACAGTTTCAATTTCCAGAAGGCCTGATTACAGCGCCTCTTCAAGATATCTTTAAAGCTCTAGATAATAATTGCCGCTTGGTCGGTGGCCCAGTGCGTGATGCTATCCTTGGTGAAGTGGCAACAGATATTGATATCTGCACCCCTTACCTGCCAGAAGAAACAACCAGCAAACTTAAAGCGGCAGGCTTTGGCGTGGTACCCACAGGCCTAGAACACGGCACCGTAACAGCTGTTCATGCAGATTCTGACTTTAAAGCAGAGATCACAACACTCAGAAAAGATGTGTCTACTGATGGTCGCCGTGCAACGGTTGAGTTCAGTGAGTCATATAGAGATGACGCCATGCGCCGTGATTTAACCTTCAATGCGCTCAGCGCTGACCTTGAAGGTAACATTTGGGATTACACAGACGGCCTAGCAGATTTAGAAGCAGGGAAAGTTCGTTTTATTGGTGATGCGAAAGAGCGCCTGAAAGAAGATTGGCTCCGCGCCCTCAGGTTTATCCGTTTTTATGCACGTTTTGCCAGAGAAGAAGTAGACGCAGAAACAACTGCTGCCCTCACCTTTGCAGCAGACTCTATGGATAAACTCTCTCGTGAACGCAAAACAGAAGAGGTCTTCAAGCTTCTTATGCAAGACACATGGGAAGACGGACTGACTCTACTGGAAGATACAGGCCTTGCAAAAGCCCTTGACCTTCCGTTTGGTATAGAAAGCCATAACCGCCTGAACTGGTATCTATCTTTTTGCCCAGATGCGCCTGCAGAAGAGCGCTTCTTTGCACTGACCTTTGATTTACCAGACGCCATTTTAGAGAACGAGCACTTTAACCTCTCTAATAACTTTAAAAAGCTTGTGGGCACATGCCCGCGCTCAGAGGTGGACTTCTTCCGCATTAGTGAATCAGAAATTCTCACAGCACTTATTGGTAAGGACATTGTTAAAAAGTGGCTCGCACTGCGCTTCGGTGCATGGGAAACCACAGCCGAACAATCTACCTTTATTGAAGATTTTATTGCGGGCATGGATGATCTGCATATTCCAGAGTTCCCACTTACAGGGCATGACATGATTGAAAGCGGTCTCACAGGACCAGAAATCGGACTTAGACTCGCACAAGTAAAATCATGGTGGGCCGTTGAAAAGTACCCAAGTAAGGATGCCTGCTTAGAAAGACTCAAACATCTTCTTTCACACAATCATGAACATCATGACTGCTGTAGCAGCGAGAACTGCTCACATAAATAGCCTGTCCCACTAAACTCGCTCATACTCAGTGAAAATTTTTAATGAAGGATGCACGGAAGCGATATGTATTAAACATACATGAGCTGAGTACAGCACTGAAATAAGAATTTGCAGCAAGTATGAGTAGAGTTTAGATCCAGTTACGGCTTGCAAAGTACGCCAACAGAATAAGAGCGTACACGCCAAGAGTGACGCGCGCTGCAAAGCGACCTCTCAAACCCAGCTTAAAATGTGCCCAGAGTAAAAATGTTGCAAGAACAACAGTCAGCATACTTAAAGCAGCTTTTTCAAGTGCCACACTTGTATCAGCAATTGAGTACGCACTCATCCACCCCATCAGTAGCGCAATATAGAGAATAAACGTACCTGCTAGAAGAGTAATAAACTGGAAGCGCTCAAGCCTCACCAGAGATGGTAAAAAGCCTGACAGAGCTTTCTTTCTACGCAGGAGAAGATCCTTAGCAAGCACACCAATAGAAGACAATACACTCAACGTGTAAAAGCCATAAGCAATAGCTGCAAGAATGATGTGTGTTTGAAGTAAGCTCATGCGTATGAGAATGGCACAAGATGTTGACATTCACAACGGGAAAAGCAACACTTCCTGCATGAAGGCAACACTCGACAAACTTTTTGAAATTAGCGCCCGTAAAGAAAAACAAAAAGCGAAGGCTTTGCCCTTCCCTTATCCGCATCCAGCATTTTGGATCGCCACTTGGGGCAAAGTGGGCCACCTGCCAATGGCTGGTACATGGGGCACAGTCGCAAGTCTTCCTTTTATTATTGCAATTACAGAGTACACAGAGCTCGGTATTCTATACATATTCACCATTCTCAGTTTCTTGATCGGATGGTGGGCTTGCCGCAAAGTTGAAGAACACACAGGCGAACATGACCATAAAAGTGTCGTGATTGATGAAGTGTTTGGTATGGCTCTTGTCGCAAGCTTTATGCCTCACCTCAGCCTTGGCTCATCTTGGGTGCACTGGCTTGCTGCTTTTATTCTGTTTCGTATTTTTGATATGCTAAAACCACCGCCAATCAGCCAAATTGATCAAAAACTAGATGGCCCATTTGGCGTTATGTTTGATGATGGCCTTGCTGCTATCTACAGCATCATTGCCCTCTGGCTTATTTTCTAAACCTTCGAGTGGTAAAGGAAACAGAAATGCCCTCAAATTATAAAAATGAAAATGGGATAAATTAAAAAAAATGTTTGATGAGAGCTTAGTAATCCTAGCAGAACGCGTACTCAACGACGCACGCGGTAAAGGCCTTACAATTGCCACAGCAGAAAGTTGCACGGGTGGACTCGTTGCAAGCCTCCTTACAGACATTCCTGGAAGTAGCGATGTGGTTATGGGTGGCGCTGTCACTTATAGTAACCAAGCAAAGATGGATCTACTTAACGTCAACCCACTCACTTTAGAAACAGCAGGCGCTGTAAGTGATGAAACGGTTCTTCAAATGGCCAAAGGTGCTGCAAAAGCTTACCGTGCAGACATTACTGTGAGCCTAAGTGGCGTAGCAGGCCCCACTGGCGGCACTGCCACCAAACCTGTTGGTCTTGTTTGGATTGGTCTACATTATAGCGGTGAGCAAAAAGCATTTATCCACAACTTTAGAGGCGACCGTACAGCCGTACGCATGCAAGCCGTTGAAGCTGCACTTACTCATATGTATGAAGCATTAAATCCGCTAGAACTCAATTAACGCTCCTATAAATAAGCGATTAAAGATGGGTTTTTGATTATTATGAATATGCTGAGTACAGGGCGTACTTAAATAGGCATGATAAGGAAAAAGGCGCTTTAAGCGCTATTTAGGAATATCAGGAATTAGACCAATCACAGTCTCAAGTAGGTTTGGAAACTTTGCATTTAGCTCATCTGAGCGAATACTGTTCATATGTGTTACGCCCACCTTTTCACAGTGCAAAAGCCCTGCTTCACGCAGAATCTTAAAGTGGTGAGAAATTGTAGATTTAGACATGTTAGGGCAGCTTGCTTCCTTACATGGTAGAGGGCCATTCAGATGCAGATTTTTCACAATATGAAGACGTGACAAATCACCAAGAGCGTAAAGCACTTGCTGAAGTTCAATTGTGTCCATATCTGGGTGATCCATAACTGTCATATTTTTAATATAATCCCTACAGCGCTGTTTTGCTAGCTTTTTTAAAGCTCACCTGCGTCACGCTTAGCAACAAGCTCGGCGAAGTACTTATCAGCATGGTAGCTTGAGCGTGTCAGCGGTGTAGATGAAACCATTAGGAACCCTTTAAGTTTCGCTTGACGCTCGTAGTCTGCAAACTGCTCAGGCGTTACCCATTCCATGACAGGGTAATGGTTTGGTGTTGGGCGCAAGTACTGGCCAATTGTTAGAAAATCAATACCTGCACTGCGCATATCATCCATCACTTGCAGAACTTCATCACGACTTTCACCAAGACCAACCATTAGGCCACTCTTTGTGAACATACGTGGGTGCCTTTCCTTCACACGTTGCAGCAAGCGAAGTGAACCAAAGTAACGCGCACCAGGACGCACTTCACGGTACAGGCGCGGCACAGTTTCCATATTATGGTTAAACACATCAGGAAGTGCATCCGCTACAAGGTCAATGTTCTCTTCCTTACGGCGGAAGTCCGGCGTTAGAATTTCAATTGTTGTGTTTGGCGCTGCCTTACGGATTTCAGTAATACACTCAGCCCAGTGGTTGGCTCCACCGTCTTTCAAGTCATCACGGTCAACACTCGTGAGCACCATATGCTTAAGCTCAAGGTCTTTTGCCATATCTGCAAGCTTTGCAGGCTCCTCCGTATCAATGGCGCGCGGCTTACCTGTTTTAATGTTACAAAATGCACAACCACGCGTACAAATATCACCCAGAATCATCATCGTTAGGTGCCCACTCGCCCAGCAGTCGCCAATGTTTGGGCAAGCTGCTTCTTCACACACTGTAAAGAGACTCTTATCTTTCACACGCTTTTTCAGGTCAAAATATGTCTCAGATTGCGGTGCACGCACACGCAGCCATTCAGGCTTAGGTGAACGAATATCAAGACCGCCTTCAGGCTTTTTCATACGACCAACACCACTGCGTACAGGGCGCTGTGCATCAGCTGTTGTGGCATAAGTGAGACGAGCAACAGCAGAAGGGTCAACACCTTCTTTTTCAAGCTGTTCCACACTTGGCGCAACGTCTGTTACAGGAGAATCTTCAATGATAATTTTTGGTTTTGTTGCCATTTTGCAATCACCGCTTATTGAACGTTTATTTCTGAGTGTTTCAATGTACCACTATTTCTTTCTGTCTGCATACTTTTTTGGGAGAATAATAGGGATAAACGAGGAAAAAGAGAGTACACATGAAAAAGATTGTTTTGATGCTAGCAGCAACAGTGGCAGTAAGTGCTTGCCACGGAACTGGACACTACCAAAGCGCTCCCCTTCTTGAAGAGGATATCAAAGACGCCAAGTATCTAAGCAGCTACCATTACGGACATCACAACAACTACCGTTACAGACATAACAACCAACGCGTACTCCCAACTGATAAAGCACTTTACTTTACAGACACAACATACACACCGCCATACGTGGGCCTAGAAAATCCACATGAGCGCGGCAGCATGCCACACCTTCCTCGTCATACATACAGGCCTTTCCAGGATGTGCCAAATGCATACGCTTACGACCAAGCGCGCAACTTGCCACCTCTCTTCTGGAGCCGCCAGTTCCAGCACAATATTGATGAAGCAATGCTAAGCGCTCCTAAAAAAGCGCTTTACCGTTTTAATGTAGATGGCCAAGACTACCACTGGGTAATGCGTAGCGCGATGTTCTCGCACCCATATAAAGCGATCCCATGCCGTGAAGGTGCCCTTTACATGGTAAGCCGTGCCACACTTCCAGTGATGGTTGGGGATTACACACTTTGCCGTGTTGGCCCACGTCACGAGTGGCTACCAAACACACTTTAAATTGACATAAAAAATAGCCCCTGATGGGGCTATTTTTTTATAAGTAAGTTTACACAGCCACTGGCAAGATAACAGACTCCAGCCAATAAGACTTAAGCGACTTCACCATATCCAACGTCTCTTCAAACGAAAGTGACTTTTTAATAAAGCTACTTACACCAAGCGCATACATCTCAGCCACATCTTCAGGGTGACCAGTATGGCTAAAAGCAATAGAAGGTACAGTCTTGAACTTGTCATGTTGCGCGAGCGCTTTCATCGCATCCATCCCACTTTCATTTGGCAAATGAATATCTAGAAGCGCCAGTGCAGGCAATTCACCCTCAAAGGCTTCAATAGTGTCTTTCATAGCCTTTACACTCTTAAAGAAAGTCACTTCATTTTGAACCTCTGCCTTTTCAAAAGCACGCTTCAAAATTTCTTGATCACTCTCACTATCCTCTAAAACCCAAATGGGATGCGCGAGCGCTTTTTGAAATGGTGTTGAAAACTGGTTCATATCAAAGTCCTTTTCTTTCTAGCACTACTTTACAGGCCAAGTATTTGTTTACGCAAGTTTTCCAAGAAAAATTCAGGATTTTGTAGGTAGATACCAACACAAGCCGTAACCAGCAAAAGCATGAGGAACGTCAACGGGTAAATAAGCATTGCTCGAGATGTTAGCACATACCCCTCTGATCTTCCCTGTCTGACAATCTTTGCCACTTTATAGCGCAAAGCCAAAGGGGCCCCATAACCCACAGCAAAGATATTCACAGCAAGCAAGAAGCCTTCTGTTAGCAACTTGCCTCCAATAAATGGAAGGTTTAAATTTAGAACCTGCAAAATCTCTGAACGGTAAAACTCAAAAAAAAGGCTGAGGCCTAAAAAAGCTGGAAGAACAACCAACAGGCCAATAATAGGCATACGGTAATATAAAAACCAGAACGGCCCTAAAAAAGCAGCCGCAAGAGAGAACCGTCTGTAAGAAGGTCTTTCAAACAGGCGGCTCCACTCCTCACCTAACAGATGAGATTCTTCTTGTTTAAGCGGCTTGATGCGCAGCACCTTTGCCCATGTTAGCAACAATCGCTTCACCAAAGGCGCTACATTTCACTTCAGTTGCGCCGTCCATCATGCGAGCGAAGTCGTAAGTTACTGTCTTGCTTGTAATGGCACCTTCAATACCAGAAACAATCAGATCAGCAGCTTCGTTCCAGCCCATGTGGCGGAGCATCATTTCACCAGAAAGGATGACACTACTTGGGTTTACCTTATCCTGGCCTGCGTACTTAGGCGCTGTACCGTGTGTTGCTTCAAAGATTGCATGGCCAGACATGTAGTTAATGTTCGCACCTGGCGCAATACCAATACCACCCACTGTTGCAGCAAGGGCGTCTGATACGTAGTCACCGTTTAGGTTCATTGTTACAATCACGCTGTACTCAGCTGGACGCGTTAGAATCTGCTGAAGGAAGGCATCAGCAATAGAGTCCTTCATAACAATCTTACCTGCTGGAATGTTCCAGTTTACATCTTCAGCAACAACAACCTTATCGCTGTATTCTTTACGAGCCACTTCATATGCCCAATTTTTAAAGGCACCTTCTGTGTACTTCATGATGTTCCCTTTATGAACAACGGTGACACTTGGTAGGTTATGCTCAATTGCGTGTTCAATGGCTGCACGTACAATACGCTCAGTCCCTTCACGAGAAATTGGCTTAATCCCAATACCAGATGTATCAGGGAAACGGATTTTGTTCACACCCATTTCAGTTTGTAGGAAGTTAATTAGCTTACCAGCACCTTCGCTCTCAGCTTCAAACTCTACACCTGCATAGATATCTTCACTGTTCTCACGGAACACAACCATGTTTGTAAGCTCTGGCTGTTTCACTGGGCTTGGTACACCTTCAAAGTAGCGTACTGGACGCAGGCACGTGTAAAGGTCTAGCTCTTGACGAAGCGCCACGTTAAGAGAACGGAAACCGCCACCAACTGGTGTTGTGAGAGGGCCTTTAATCCCAACAAGGTACTCTCTAAACGCTTCAAGAGTTTCTTCTGGTAGCCATAGCTCTTCACCGTAAACTTCGTTTGCCTTTTCACCGGCAAAAACTTCCATCCATGAAATTTTACGTTCACTGCCGTATGCTTTTTCTACAGCGCTATCAAGAACATGTTGAGACGCTTTCCAAATATCTGGGCCAATACCGTCACCTTCAATAAAGGCAACAATTGGGTTGTTTGGTACGTTGAGTGTACCATTTTCCATTGTAATCTTCTGGCCATCTGTCGGAACTTGGATCTTATTATATGTCATTGTTCTTCTCTCCTATTTATTTGTTGGCTTTCGCCGGTTCTGCTTATCGCAGTAAAACTCTTAGTGTAGTAGTGGGCTCCAGGCCGGGTCACTCGCATTCTTCGGTGTCGGCATGAGGCGCTCGTTGTATCCAGTAAGGTCAATTGTGTACATCTTTGTGTTGTCACCTTTTTGACGCGCAAAGGCAATCACACGGCCGTTAGGTGACCATGTTGGTGACTCATCCAGGAAACTATCTGTCAGCATACGCTCTTCTTTACCTTCTACGTCAATCACACCAATACCAAAGCGGCCTTTGTATTCTTTAACAAAAGCAATCAAATCACCACGCGGAGACCAAACAGGTGCGTAGTAGCGCCCTTCTCCAAATGTAAGCCTGCGTACGTCCTTACCGTTTTTCTTCATAATGTAGAGCGCCGCTTTACCACCACGATCACTGTTAAAGACAATATGCTTCCCATCAGGGCTAAAGTCTGGAGACGTGTCAATTCCGCGTTGGTTTGTTAGGCGTTTCAGCTTTTTGCTACGAAGGTTCATGCTGTAAATTTCAGCGTTACCTGCGTGCCCCTTTGTAAGGGTCATCACGATGTTTTTACCATCAGGTGAAAAACGAGGCGAACTGTTCAATCCTTCAAAATCACCCACAATGGTTTGTTTACCTGTAGGTAGGTCTAGGAAGTACAGACGCGGACGTCCATTCTCATAAGACATGTAAATCAACTGCTGTGCTTCTGGTGAAAAACGTGGCGTCAGCACAAGGTGGCCGCCATCAGTGAGGCACTGGTAATTCGCACCGTCTTGATCCATCACACAGAGTTTTTTAAGAATTTGGTTACCGCGCTTCTCTTCAGAAATATGCACCACGCGCGTTGCAAAGTAACCTTTCTCACCTGTCATTGTACTGTAGATATCATCTGATACACGGTGTGCAAGGTGGCGCCAAAACTGTTTATCAGCACTATAACGACGGCCACTCAACTGCTTCTCGCCAAATACGTCCATCAAGCGAAACTCAACCGTAATTTTATCATTCTCTTCAATCACAGAACCCATAACGAGCCCCTCAGCCTTAATAAGCTTCCACTCAGCAAACTTAGGCCCTTCACGTACAAGTGAAGCGTTATCCTGCAGGTACGCTTTCTCTTTGATCACTTCAAATAGACCTGAGTTTTGTAGGTTGTTGGCAATTACCTTGCGCATTTTGTCACCCATTTCATCCATAGCTGCATCAGGGCCATCAAATGGAATCAGAGCAATTGGAAGCGGTGCCGTGTTTCCCTCATCTAGGTAAATCTTCACACGTGCTTCTGCGCTCAGCGCTACAAAAACAGTCATGAAAGTCGCAAGAATCAAGCTGTAAACTTTAGCCATTCCAAATAATCTCCATTACTTTAAAGGTCTTATATTTATCCGCAGGGTACGGAATCGGTTCTGATTTTCTCACAGCACGTAGAAGAGAGTTATCGAAAAATGGTAATCCACTACTTTTAATTACGCGAACACTCTTCAGGCTGCCGTCTCGGTTAATACGCACTTCAATCGCAATCGCAGGTTCGTCAACCATGCCTGAAGGCTTTAACCAGTTGTTAGAAATATGTTTTTTGATACGGTTAATTTCTTCCATATCAGCAAGTAAAAGTTTTGAATCCTCATCACCATCTTGTTCAGCAGGTGTCTCTTCCTCTTTAGAATCTTCTTTCAAGTTCTCAATAAAGCTCAGTGCTTTTAGGAAATCATCATTTGTTTTCGGCTTAGGTTTCGCCTTTTCATCCTTCACAACCTGCTTTTTATCTTTTGATTTATCCAATTTTTCAGGGCGCTTTTGTTGCTTTTCTTGGTTGGCCTGTTTCTTTGGTTGTGGCTTTGGCTTTTCCTTCACTACTTGCTTTTTCTCAACCTTAGCAACTTTAGGTGCATCATTCTTTTTCAACGGTTGAGGTTTAGGCGGCTTTGCAGGCGCTGCTGATTGCTGCGTAAACACAGGTTCAGCCTTCTTTACTTGCTTTGGTTCAATAGGCTTATTGCTTTTCGCAGAAACAATTTTCACCTGCACAGCTTGTTGCTGCTGGTTAAAGTCCAGCATAGAAGGCCATTGAATCGCCACAATTCCAAACAGGATAATATGCACAAGAATAGACCAAACAATGCCGAAGCGCATTTGGTCTGATTGTTGAGCACGTTTCATTTAAAGAGAAATCCTTACGGGGTCTGTGTTTGAAGGCTGATGTTAACAATGCCAGCACTTTGCAGAGCAGACATCACTTTCATCACATTACCGTAGTCTACTTGCTTATCTGCACGTAGAAGCACCGCAATTTCAGGACGCGTAGCTTTAATCGCTTCAAGCTTGCCAGCAATTTCACGGACTGTAATTTCGCTGTCCTGCATGTAGATTTTGCCTGACTTTGCAATCCCCACCTGAATAGGTTCATTGTTTTCGCTAATTGGCTTACTTACCACTTCAGGAAGTGAGATATCCACACCCTGCGTAATCAGTGGTGCTGTCACCATAAAGATAATCAGAAGCACAAGCATAACGTCAACAAATGGTGTTACGTTAATTTCTTGCATTGGCGGGCGACGGTAAGAGCGACCTGTTCCGCGTTGCGCCTTTGGCATCAGTGATCCAGCCATAGGTTATTCTCCCCTCGCTCTTCAAGCTGCGTCAGATGCGCGGCGTTTTTTGTTCACTTTACGAGACTTCACAACTTTTTCAGCCTGTTGGCGTTCAAGGAGCGTTGTAAACTCAGTGAGGAAACTTTCTAGACGTGCACTGTAACGTGCAAGTTCAAGAGTTAACTTGTTGTAAGCCATAACCGCAGGAATCGCAGCAAATAGACCAATTGCTGTTGCCAGTAGAGCTTCCGCAATACCAGGCGCTACAACAGCAAGAGAGGCATTTCCTGAAGCACCAATACCTTGGAAGGCTGTCATAATCCCCCAAACAGTACCAAGAAGACCAATAAACGGCGCTGTTGAACCTGTTGTTGCAAGGAAACCAAGGCCACGCTCAAGGTTATCTAGCTCACGGCCCATTTTAGCAAAGAGAATCTGGCGTACGCGCTCAATAGCACCAACCTGTACAATGCCAGTAATGTCACCGTCTTTATCCTTGCTGCGTTCCCACTCTTTCAGGCCAATCACAAACAGCTTCGCCATTACGTGGTCGGTATCATCAGGGTTAGAATCTTTGTAAAGGTCTTCAAGGCCTTCACCATTCCAAAATGCATCTTCAAAACGAGACGCTTTGCTATGTAAATGTTTAAGAATTGTCCATTTTCCAATGAGGATTGCCCATGTCATTACAGACATACCAATCAGTGTAAACATAATGATTTTTACAAAAAGACCAGCTTGTGCAAAAAGGCCTAGAAGGCTCATATCAGTGTGAAGTGCAGCCTGTGTAAGTGTCGGTTCCATGAGTATTCTCTCTTGTTCTTATTTAGACGTCTTACAAGATACTCGGATTGAAAATATTTGTCTATCAGAGGCTGAGATATTTTTGGAAACTCTTGCGTGAGAACTTTTCCCCTTGAAAAATTGCTCAATCATCCCCATGTGCAAAGCACAACTGATCTTAATGTCCCGTAACACAAGGAAATCCCAAATGGATGACGATACACTGCGGTCCCTGCTTGAACAAGCATGCGACCCAAGAACTGACAGCGCAACGCGCCGTAACACCCAGAGGCTTCTTGCTAAAAAATTCCCAGAGGAGCTTGATAAAATTTTGACGGGAAAACTTCATGAGGTTGTTGAACCGCAACTACATCAAGCTGTCACTCAGCCCAAGCCTGAAGTAAAGATCAAAGTAGTTGAGCCCAAAAACTATGCGGCTCTTCAGCGTATTGCGGCAGAATATGTATCCAAAAAAATCCAAGTCCTGCAAAATGGCGTTGAAGATTATGGTCGCCGCTTCGTGCTTGTTGCTGAGGTTGAAGGCCACCTTCAAACACTCAGCAGAACGCCCGAAAGTTTTGGCATTACACAAAAGATGTTGGATACATGGGGCCGCCCGCCATCGCCTGAGCCCAAAAGTTTCTTTGCAAAAGCTCTATACAGAGCAGGCAAACGCATAGGAACCCAAGAAGGCGGAAGCCGAATCGACCAAAGGATTTAACACTCCTTTAAGGAAAGCCCCCATCTCGGGGGCTTTCTTTTTGCCGTAAAATCAGCTATAAAGCGCCCATGAGCGAACCAATGATCAAACAAAAGCTGAAGTTCTTTATTACGCCAGAGGTGTACAAATACCTTGTGGCGCATAGTGTGCACGAGCCGCATATTCTTTGGGAACTTCGTCAAGCGACACAAAAGCTGCGTGGTAAATCTATGATCCTTACCCCAGAACAAGGTCAGTTCTTTAAACTTCTGTGCGGCCTGCTTGGTCCAAAGCGTATTTTGGAAGTTGGCACTTATACGGGCTACGGCGCCCTCTGCTTTGCGCTCAATAGTGATGAAGACGCCCATATCGATACGATTGACATTAACCCACAATGGCATGATACCGCCCTGCCTTTCTGGCAAAAAGCAGACATGGATCATAAAATCACCCAACATCACGGCGATGCCACAGACGTTCTAGATACTCTGGAAGAAGAAGCTTATGACCTGATTTTTGTAGATGCTAACAAAGAAGAAACAGGCACACACTACGAGCAAGCTTACAAGCTCTGCAAGCCTGGTGGGCTTATCATTCTGGATAACACGCTCATGTGGGGTGAAGTAGTAAACCCGAACATATCTAAAACCATGATCCGTAAGCTGAGACTTTTCAATAAACAGCTCCATGAAGATTCACGCGTAGATATCTCTATTTTGCCATTTAGTGATGGCATGACACTTGCACGCAAAAAAGCCTAAGGCAAAGGCCCTTTAGGCAACTTTTAATACGCTTTAAGCTTTCGCGGTTCTTATATACCCGCAAGTATACGCCGCTTCCACGATCTTAAAGCACATTAAAATTTATCCTAAATTGCTCTTTGCTATAACAAATGTGCTATATTTTTGAAAAAAGAATTTAAGAGTAAGCAGGATACAACATGCAAGCACTTCAACAAGCCGTCCACCTCCACCAGCAAGGCCGCTGGCAACAAGCGATGTCTCTTTATAAAGATGTTCTTAAAGCTCAGCCGAAGAACCCAGATGCCCTGCACCTCCTTGGTTTACTTGAAGCGCAGCATGAAAATTTTGATAAAGGCACCGCGCGCATGAAGAAGGCCTTTAAGCTTGCGCCAAACAATAGCCAAATCCTCAATAACCTTGCAAACCTCTATTCAAACGAAGGGCGCCACAAAGAGGCAATTGATCTCTATGACAAAGCCCTGTTGCTTGACCCAATGAACCTAGGCGCACAAGAGAACAAAGGCTACGCTTGTTATAATATTGAAGATTTTGAGAGTGCTGTAGAATGCCTAGAAGGCCTTGTTCCTATCAGCAAAAATCCTAAAGTCTTTGCATACCTTGGGGCAGCTCTTAGAGAGCAAAAGAAATATGAAGACGCACAAAATATTTTCATGAAGGGTCTGGCTTTGGAAGTGCCTCAAGTTGATCTATTTGTGGAGTCAGCACGCCTCTTTGAAAAAACTGGTGACAAACCTCGTGCACAAGCTCTTCTCAGTAAGGCCATTGCTCTAGATATTGAGCCTGAAAAGTGCTGGAAAGCCTTTGGTGCCTTTCTTCTTAGATCTCGTGATTACAAAAATACGATTCCTGCACTTAAAAAGGTGGTAGACCTAGATGCAGATAACGACGGCTTTGCCCATGCAAACATCGGTTACTGCTACCAGCTATTAGATGACCTCCCTCTTGCAGAAGAGTGGTATGAAAAAGCCATTCAAAAATACCCTGAAGGTGCGCTTGCTTACGCACACTACGGCACATACCAAGCCATTATTGGAGATATTGAGAAAGCAAAAGAATACACAGAAAAAGCCATTAAACTGGCGCCACACGACTCTGTGCCATTTTATACGTACTCATCTGTGCATAAGTTTACAGAACCTCACAAAAACACCGAGCTTTATGAAAGTATAGTTTGGAACCCTCACACTATGCTGGACGATGCTATTCGTCTCTCCTTCGCACTTTCCAAAATGTACTGGGACATTAAAGAGGATGAGAAATCATTTGTGCACCTTGCTCGTGCCAATGCCATGATGTTTGATGAAAAAGGCTATGATGTTGAAAAAGATATTCAAGTTATGGATAGCCTTGCGCCACTTTATGATGCCGCACTTATGAACACGCCTATTGATGTAACGCCTGCAAAGCAAACACCTGTTTTCCTAGTGGGTATGCCGCGTAGTGGTACAACATTAACAGAGCAAATTCTAGGGGCGCACCCGGATGTATATCCAGCAGGTGAACTCCCTCACCTTCTTGAGTTTGTTGAAAAAGACCTTGGTGGGGTTGCAGACCTCAGCAAGCTGATTGATTTCTTTAAAGATGAAGAAAAAATTAAAGCACTGCGTACTTACTACCTTGAGCACCTTGAAAAATTAACAGACCTTCCATTTGTGGTGGATAAGATGCCGCACAACTTTATGCTGCTAGGCCTGATTAAGCGTGCTTTCCCTGAAGCAAGAATCATCCATTGCTCACGTGATGCTGTGGCTACGTGTTTCTCATGCTTTAGACAAATGTTTTCGCAAAAGCACCACTACAGCTACAACATGGAAGCTCTTGGTACATACTATAAAGCTTACTCTCGTTATATGGCTGATATGTCTGCTAAGCTGCCTGATATGTATGAAAGTTCATATGACAAGCTTGTTGAGTCTCCAGAAGAATGCACACGCAGCCTTGTTGAAGCTGCCGGCCTACCATGGGATGATGCTTGCCTTAACCCGCATGAAAACAAAGGGAAAGTTCTCACTGCAAGCTTTGTACAAGCCCGTGCACCAATCCATGCAGGCTCTAAGCAAAGCTGGAAACGTATTGAGAAACACTTACGTCCTCTGATTGAAGCTCTAGAAAAATAAGAGCTAAAACGTAAAAAGGGCAGGATTACTCCTGCCCTTTTTGTTTTGTCTCAATTAGATGTGAATCACTCTATTATGAGTATAAATTCGCTAGGGTTGCGCGAAAATAACTGTTAATGAGAACCGTAGCTCAATGTACTTAAAGGTACTTGAGCAACGGAAGCGCAGATCACTGTTATTTGCAGCCTTCTCCTAGTAGAATTTAAACCATAATAGCTTGTGAAATTACAGTTGGCTTTTTGCCGCGTTCTTTTACAAATGTGCGGCGTACCGCTGCGCTCATCACATCTTCCACTTGCTTGGCATGACACATATCACTGCGCTCTAAACGTTGAGTCAGTACATCCAGTACTTCATCTTCAGCAAGCTTTATCAGGTCATCTTGCAGACGCTCATCAATCAGGCCTTTACTTTTTAGATGCGGGCCAGAGATGATTTTTCCGTCCTCTTTATCAACAACGATGTTGATAGAAAGGATACCTTCTTGTGCCATACGACGGCGCTCAGCAATCACAAACACATCATCATCCAGAATGTTCATGCCATCTACGTAGTTACGGCCTGTTCTGTACGGTGTTGGGTCAAGCGCTGCATGGTCAGGGCCAAGAATAATCTTTTGACCATTCTCAATAATAAATTGCTCAAACACACCACACTTCTTCGCAAAGTCAGCGTGCGCTTTAAGGTGCTGGTATTCACCATGCACAGGCACTGCCACTTGTGGACGTACAAGGTTGTACATCTTAGCAATATCCTTTTGAGAACCATGACCACTACAGTGGACAAACTCACTGTGTTCATGGATCACACGCGCGCCAATTTTAGTGAGGCGGTTGATCATGTTGAGAATTGGGCGCTCATTACCAGGAATCATCTTAGAAGACATAATCACTACATCTTTTGGCTTCATCACCATACCGCCAACAGTCTGGCCACCAGACATACGGTTGAGCGCTGCACGCCCCTCACCTTGTGTACCTGTTAGAATCACAAGCACTTTATGATCTGGCATACCTGCAGCATCTTCAGATGAAACAAATGCGTTCATTGTTTTCTGGTCTACAAGTCCACTTTCGCGCCCACACTCAAGCATACGGTGCATAGAGCGTCCCATTAGGCATACTTTGCGGCCATGGTTCATGGCAATATCAGCCATTTTCAGTACACGGCCAAGGTTACTTGCAAACGTACAGAAGAATACACGGTTCTTCATGCCACCAAGCAGGCTATCTAGGCTATCTGCCACGTCGCCTTCTGTTTTAAGGTCTCTGTCACTAAAGATGTTTGTAGAGTCACCAAACATCGCCAGTACACCTTCTTCACCAATTTCCTTAAAGCGTGCTTCAGCTGACTTAGGACCAAGCACAGGACGGTCATCAAAGCGGTAGTCACCTGTATGAACAATGTTACCGTGTGGTGTTTTAATAAACAGGCTGTTGGCTTCAGGAATAGAGTGTGTCACTGAAACATACTCAACAGTGAACGGCCCCACTTCAATTGTGTCACCAGCTTCAACTGTTTTCAGTTTGAACTCGTCACCAAGTCCAAGGTCACGTTTTTTATGTGCAATCACGCTTGATGTAAACGGTGTTGCGTACACAGGCACAGGCATTTCTTCCCATAGGTATGGAAGTGCACCTACGTGGTCTTCGTGTGCGTGTGTAATAAAGATTGCTTTAAGTTTGTCCATGTTCTCACGTACGTAAGAAATATCTGGAAGGATAAGATCAGTACCCGGTGCGTAACTGTCTGGGAAGCTTACCCCAACATCTACGAGAATCATGCTTCCATCACACTCGTACACCATCATGTTCATACCAATTTCACCAACGCCACCAAGTGGCAGGGCACTTAGCCCCCCGGTCTTTTTCGCCATATCTGGCCTTTCTTCATTTCATTTGCGAAGCCTTTTTCTCGCCAGGCTTCTTGAGCGGAAACTTGTTTCTTGTGAACGTTGATCCGGTTCACTTTATATTTCTCCTAGCAATGGCATAAAGCCCTTCTAGAGTGAGGCTCGGTATCACCTCATCAAACAAATCTGTATGTGCGCCAAGTGCTTTTGCATAACCGCCCGTTGCAATAATTTTGGGCTCTGCACTTAACTTTTCATGTGCCTTAATCTCACATAATATCTTATCTGTCAAACCTTCGAGCATACTGAGTGTGCCGTAATAGGCCCCACTTTGTACAGCGTCAGCAGCATATCTACCAACTACATTTGCAGGTTTATCAATGGCTACATCTGGGTATGCATGGCTAAAGCTTGTTAAAGTATCGAGAGACTTTTGCACCCCAAGTGTCACCACACTTCCAAAGTGCTTTTTATTTTCGCCCAGCACATCAATACGCGTTACGGCACCAAGATCTACAATAAGGCAAGGTGTAAAGCTGCGCTCGCAAGCGGCGACCATGTTTGCCACGCGGTCTGCATTAAAGTCATCATGACGAGAGGTTTGAATTTGCACGCCCGTCTTAAGGCCGGCCTTCATCACAAGTGGCTCATGCCCAAAGAAACGTACAATAGCATGCTGCAAAGAGCGGAGCATTTCAGCATGCGCGCAAGAGACAATGGTATGCTCGATTGATTCAGCATCTAGCCCTTCTCGCTTTAATACACGCTCTAGCCAAATCAGGTATTCATCTGCGCTACGCATAGGGCGTGTTTCAATACGCCACGTATGGCTCAACGCACCATCAGTAAACAGACCAAACACCGTATTGACTGAACCCACATTCACAACAAGGATAGGCTGCGTCATGACACGCTCCCTTGTTTAATAATTTCTCCGCTATGAATGGTATGGGAAGCACCTGACTCATCTTCCAGAATAATAGCGCCGTCATCTGTGAGTGACTTGGCTATGCCTTGAATATCGTCCAGACCCACTTGGCGCCATGTTACCGCTTCACCAATGGTAATACATCCACGAATATAACGATCTTTATGGGCTGCCCACCCCTCAGAGAGAAGCTTCAAGATACGCTCACGAATACGCCCAACCGTCTCCAGCCTATCAAAACGGAACCCCGTTAGGCTTTCTAGGCTTTGCCAGTCATCTTCTGTACCTAGCAGATTCATACCGCAACCAACAAGCTGGTAAGGCTTTCCAGAGATCACACCTGCCTCAACCAAAATACCGCACACTTTGCTGCCATTATAAAGCAGATCATTCGGCCATTTGATACCAAGTCCCTCACCTACAGATGAGAGCACATCATGTACAGCAAGACTGACTAGCAGTGGTGTATGTTCAGTCAGATTTTCAGTAAGAAGAACGGTCATGGCTATGCCAGCTTCCCCAGAGAATGTTTTCCAAGCTTTCCCTCTACGGCCACGGCCTGCGGTTTGTTCATCTGCAAGCACCACACTTCCATGAAAAAACTCACCCACTTTCAGGCCATCTAGCACTACATCATTTGTAGAACCGACTGTCTGTAAGTGGGTGAGCCAAGTCATTCAGAGCTGACCTTATAGTACAAGGGCAATCGCCGCATTGTTGGCTAGGTTTAACAGGCTATCTACATCTACAAAGTAGAACAGCACAAGTGCTGTCAGAATGTAAACAAGCGCTGTGACACCAAATGTTGGTGCAATCACTTCTACCTTTGCTTCTTCAAAGTACATTGCTTTTACAACACGCAGGCAGTAGTACGCTGCAATCACACTTGCAAGCACACCAATAACAGCAAGCGGAATAAGTCCGGCTTGTACAGCTGCTGTAAAGACAAAGAACTTCGCGAAGAAACCAGCCAGTGGCGGCACTCCTGCAAGTGAGAACACAAGCAGCATGAGGCAAATAGCAAGTTTAGGATGTGTGTAACCAAGGCCAGAAATATCATCAAACGTTGCAACGTTTTTACCGCCGCGCTTATGCAGACCGTTAATGATTGCAAAGATACCAAATGTCATGACACCGTAGATTACAAGGTAAACAAGCACAGCTTCCATACCATTTGTTGTTCCTGTTGCAAGGCCAACCAGCATAAAGCCAACGTTTGCAATAGATGAGTACGCCAGCATACGCTTGAGGTTGTTTTGTACAGTTGCCGCAAGGCTACCGACAACCATAGTCAGGATCGCAAGACCAATAAACATAATTTGCCACTGCTCAAACGCACCAACAAGTGGGCCGTTGAGTAGAGACATAAGAAGTGCAATAGCTGCAACCTTTGGCAGAACAGCCATAAATGCTGTGACTGTTGAAGGTGCACCTTCGTAAACATCAGGAGTCCACATGTGGAATGGCACAGCTGAAATTTTAAACACAAGACCTGTCAGCGTAAACACAAGTGCAAGAGACAGCATCAGTGATGGTTGCTCAAGACTTGAGAACTGATCCACAACGCCAGCAAGGGCAACGTAAGATGTGTCACCTGCAAGGCCGTAGAAAAGGCTCATACCGTAAATCATCAGGCAAGATGCCAGAGAGCCAAGCACAAAGTACTTAAGGCCTGCTTCAGATGACTTAGATTTATCACGTGCGTAAGCCGCAAGAATGTAAAGCGGGAAGCTCATCATTTCCATACCAACGTAAAGCACAATAAGGTCACGTGCACTCAGCATAATCATCATACCCAGTACCGCAAGGATATGCAGAACAGGATATTCAAAGCTGAGCAGCTTATGACGCGCAAGGTATGGCGTAGAGCCAATAAGCGCAAATACTGTAAATACTAAAAGTGATGCCTTAACAAATACGCCGAACGTATTGAGTTCAAACATAGGTACACCGTTACCACGCATAAAGGCAACGCCTGTGTAAGAGTTCGTTGCCACAAGCATCAATACAATGAGAGCACCAAGAAGGATGTAGCGTGTAAACACAGGAATCACCACCCCTGCTGTTTCCGTTTTCATACAAGCACCAACAATAAGAAGCACAAGCACGCTAAGTGCAAGCATCAACTCAGGCAGTGCTGGAGCAATTGAAAGTAGGTAATCCATTAGTGATGTCCTCCATGCGCATCGTGCGCTTTATCATGAGAGTCATACTCTTCTTTAATAAAAGTTGGCTCGCCAAGCGTTAGGCTTGCCACAGGCTCTAGCGTGTTCACCTGAGCAAGCTCCTGTGATGGCGCTTCAAGAATTTCGAGCGTTCGGTTTGGCATAAGGCCCATGTAGAACACAAGAAGGATAAGCGGAACAAACATCAGCTTTTCACGCTCTGTCATATCTTTTTGGTTCTTCACTTCATCAGATTTAATTTCACCAAATACCATACGGCGGTATAGCCATAGCATGTACACAGCACCCAGTACTACACCACTGGCAGCAATAACCGTAGCCCCTTGTGCCACAGGGTATGCACCTGTCAGAATTAGGAACTCACCCACAAAGCTGTTTGTACCAGGTAGCGCCACAGAAGCCATTGTAAACACCATAAATACGGCAGCGTACACAGGCATACTGTTGACCAGTCCACCAAAGCGCTCAAGGTCACGTGTATGCATGCGGTCGTAAATCACACCAATCAGCATGAAGAGCGCTGCACTCACAACACCGTGGTTCAGCATCTGCATGAGTGCACCTTGGATACTTTCAGGCGTTGCCGCAAAAATACCAAGTGTGACAAAGCCCATGTGAGACACAGACGAGTAAGCAATCATCTTTTTAATATCTGTTTGTGCAAAGGCCACAAGTGCTGCGTAAACAATCGCAATCGCGCTAAGTGCGTACATCAGCGGACGGAACAGTTCCACTGCCTCTGGGAACATCGGAAGGCTAAAGCGTAGGAAACCATAAGCACCCATTTTAAGAAGCACACCCGCTAGAATGACAGAACCTGCTGTTGGCGCTTGTACGTGTGCATCTGGTAGCCATGTATGGAATGGCCACATTGGCACCTTCACCGCAAAGGCTGCAAACATAGCCAGGAACAACCAGTACTGAGCTGTCTCAGATAGGTTGAGTGTTTGCATGGTTAGAATGTCAAAGCTACTGCCGTTTGCAAAGTATAGGTACATCATTGCAATCAGCATCAGCACTGAACCTACAAATGTGTAGAGGAAGAACTTCACAGAAGCGTAAATACGGTTTTCACCACCCCATACCCCAATAATGAGGAACATAGGAATCAGCATGGCTTCCCAGAATACGTAAAACAGGAGGAAGTCCATCGCACAGAACACCCCAATTACAGCACCTTCAAGTAGAAGGAAGCAAGCCATAAAGGCGCGTACGTTTTTGGTAATGCTTTCCCAGCTTACAAGTACGCAAATTGGCGTAAGAAGCGTTGTAAGCAGTACAAAGAGGACACTAATACCGTCCACACCCATTGTGTAGCGAATGCCAAAGTTCGTCATCCAAGGATGATCTTCAACAAACTGCATACCCGCATCAGGGTCAAAGCCGCCAAGCATCACGATTGAAAGCAGGAATGTAATCCCTGAAACCCACAGCGCAAGCATGCGTGCATTACGGTTTTCTGTTTCCTCATCACCGTCTTTTACCAGCATCACAAGCAGTGCGCCAATAATCGGCATAAATGTAAGGAATGAGAGAATTGGATAGTCCATATTTTTATTATCTTTCTCTTAAAGTGTCCAAAACGTAACCAGTGCCACCACGCCCACAAGAATCACAAAGGCGTAGTGATATACGTAACCTGTTTGTAGTTTGCTCATGAGCTGAGCTGAAAGCTTACTGATACCTGCAGCACCGTTCGGGCCCATCGCATCAATACCGTTCACGTCACCTTGTTTCCAAAGGATCTGCGCTAGGCATTTAGTCGGCTGTACAAATAGTGTGTTGTACAGCTCATCGATGTACCATTTCTTCATGAAGAAGCGGTAAAGAAGAGCAAACTTCTCAGAAACAGTTTTCGTTACCCCCTTCTTCTTCAGATAGATGACAGTTGCCAACAGAATACCAAGGGCAGCAAATACAAGCGGCGTAAACTTCACAACCTTTGGAATGTGTAGTGCGTGCACATCAAAACCAACAATAGCACCATGCCACCAGTGCAGATGTGTCATATCCTTAAGCAGGTAACCACCAACAATGGCACCCACTGCAAGCAGGTACATTGGCGCAAGCATCACAAACGGAGACTCGTGTGCTGCTTTAAGGGCTTTCTTATCATGTGCTTCACCGTGGAATGAGAGGTAAATCACACGGAAGCTGTAGAAAGCAGTTAGGAAGGCTGCAAACGTACCAATCGCGTAAATGATCTGGCCAAAGCTACCGCCACTCATAAAGGCTGCTTCAAGAACAAGGTCCTTACTGAAGAACCCAGCAAATGGAGGAATACCTGCAAGCGCCAGAGAACCAATCCACATCAGTCCATACGTAATCGGGATCATCTTTTTCAACGCGCCCATACGCATCATGTCTTGCTCGTCGTGCATCGCGTGAATCACACTACCTGCCCCGAGGAACAATAACGCTTTAAAGAAAGCGTGCGTTGTCAGGTGGAACATAGCGGCGTGGTATGCCCCTACTCCACATGCAAAAAACATATAACCCAGCTGAGAACATGTTGAGTACGCAATCACACGTTTAATATCTGTTTGCACAAGGCCAATGGTTGCTGCAAAGAGCGCTGTAAACGCACCAATAGCAGCCACAAATAGAAGCACGGTATCAGCAAGCTCAAACAATGGAGACATACGACTCACAAGGAACACACCAGCTGTGACCATTGTTGCCGCGTGAATAAGCGCTGAAACTGGTGTTGGGCCTTCCATCGCATCTGGGAGCCATGTGTGGAACCCAAACTGTGCAGACTTACCCATCGCACCAAGGAAAAGAAGCAGCGCAATCCAATTTATCACAGGCCATTCAAAGCCAAGTAGGCTGAACGTGTGCCCTGATACACTTGGAAGTGCTTCAAAGATTTCACTGTAGTTCATTGTGCCAAATACGCCCACAATCGTGAACAGGCCAATCAGCATGCAAGCATCTGCCACACGGTTTACAATAAAGGCCTTCATAGAGGCTGCGTTTGCGCTCTCTTTCTTAAACCAAAAACCAATCAGCAGGTATGAAGCAAGACCTACCCCTTCCCAACCAACAAACATTTGTAGAAGGTTTGGCGCAGTCACGAGTACAAGCATAGCAAAGGTAAACAGGCTCAAGTAACTAAAGAAACGGGCACGGTGTGGATCATGGCTCATGTAGCCAATTGAGTAGTAATGCACACACATAGACACAGATGTCACCACAAGCAGCATTGTTGCTGTAAGCTTGTCCACAAACACACCAAAGTCTACGCTGAGATTCGCAGTTTGAATCCACGTATAAAGTGTGCCCTCAATCGTTGGCGCATCTTGCATAGCCACTTGAATAAACGTAATGAAAGACAGAACGGCACTCACCGTAACAGCAGCACATGTCAGTGTCATCACACCTTTATGCCCAAGCTGGCGGCCAAATACACCACCAATAAAAGCAGCAAGGAGCGGCAGAAGAACAATCGCAAAAATATGTGTTTCTGTCATCGGTTAACCCTTCATCATATCCGCATCATCAACATCAATGTTGCCGCGGTTTCTATAGAATACAGTTACAATTGCAAGACCAATTGCCAGCTCAGCAGCCGCAATGGTGAGAATAAAGAACGTAAAGACCTGACCGCCCATATCATTCAGGTAGCTTGAAAAGGCCACCATGTTGATGTTGATGCTCAGAAGCATCAGCTCAATGCTCATCAAAATAATAATGATGTTTTTACGGTTCAGAACAATACCGCAAACACCAATCATAAATAGGATTGATGAAAGCGTTAGGAATTCAGTGAGACCTACATGATGAAATGCTGCGTGCATTACTTCACCTCCTCTGGTTTCATATCAGCAGTACCACGCGCGCTTGGCACATCAAGAATCGCCATACTTTCTTCACGTGTACGAGCAACCTGCTTAGAAATAACTTGTCGTTTAGAATCTGGGCGCTTGCGGTGAGTCAGTACAATGGCACCAATCATCGCAGTCAGTAGCACGAAGCCAGACACTTGGAATGGCAGCAGGTAATCTGTAAACAGAATGTTACCAATGTGAACCACGTTTTCGCCCTCAGTTGGCATCGGCATACCTGTTACAGCAGCTTCCTCTGTAAACACGCCGCTAAATACACCAAATAGAATCTGTGCCAGCATAATACCAATCACAACAATACCAAGTGGCAGATGCTTTTTGCTGCCGTCTTTAAGCATTTCAAAGTCGATATCAATTGTCATAAGAACAAATAGGAACATCACTGCAACCGCACCCACATAAACCATAATGGTGAGAAGCGCGATAAACTCAGCTCCAAGCAGGAGGAAAATACCTGCCGCATTAAAGAATGATAGCACCATAAACAGAATCGCCACCATCGGGTTTCTTGCTGTCACAACGCCGAGCCCGCCAATCAGCAGAAGCGTTGCGCACATGTAAAAGACAAGGTCTGCAATCATGATACATACTCTTCCATGTTTGCAGGACTGTAGTTTGGCCCTTTAAGAATTTTACCGTCTTCACGGTAAACAGGTTTACCATCTTCACCCACTTTGCTCATGTTAGAGCGGTGCACTTCCTGAAAAGCTGCGTCCGCATCCCAGCCCATGCTTTTAATGGTTCCGTAAGTCACATAAAGCAGATCAATACACTCTTTGAGTACATCAGCTTCAGCTTTTTTACGGCCTGTAACACCTGTTTTTTCTAGAATCTCAATCGCTTCAATAACCTCAGCGCATTCCTCTGTAATCAGCTTTTTACGCAGGTTAAGCATGTCTTGTCTATCGTCTGGAATACCGCCAAATACATCGTGGAATTCTGATACTTTTTTGTAATTACTCATCGGTACGGTGCATCCTTTCTTAGGCGTTCTGCGATACTTTCTTCCCAAATATCGCCGTTTTCTAATAGTTTGTTTTTGTCGTAAACCAACTGAGAGCGATCATGGTGTGCAAGGTCAAAGTGTGGACCTTCAACAATCGCATCAACTGGGCATGCTTCTTCACATAAGCCACAGTAAATGCACTTCACCATGTCAATGTCGTAACGTGTCGTACGGCGCGAACCATCCCCTCGTGGCTCTGCTTCAATTGTAATCGCTTGCGCTGGGCAAACCGCTTCACACAGTTTGCAGGCAATACAACGCTCTTCACCATTTGGGTAACGGCGCAGTGCGTGCTCCCCTCTAAAACGCGGTGAGATTGGTGTCTTCTCTTGTGGGTACTTAATGGTTAGCTTCTTTTTGAACATATTACGGAAGGTAATGCTCATACCCTTCGCAACATCAAGAAGAAGGAACTGTCTCAAAAGTTTGATCATCTTACTCTTAAACTCCCATCACAAATTTCATAAAGCTTGCCTGCCCGACTAGCCAAATCAGCGTAAACGGTAGGAAGATTTTCCAACCCAGACGCATCAGTTGGTCATAGCGGTAACGTGGGAACGTTGCACGTGTCCAGAGGAACACAAACAGCACGAAGGCAATCTTTGCAAAGAACCACAGGAAGCCTGGAATCATATTAAATGGCGCAATATCAATTGGCGGCAACCAACCACCCATAAACAGCACAGCTGTCATAGCGCTCATAAGAATCATATTGGCGTACTCACCAAGAAAGAACAGCGCAAAGCCCATTGCACCGTACTCAACGTTGTAACCGGCAACTAGCTCAGCTTCCGCTTCAGGAAGGTCAAACGGCGCACGGTTTGTTTCCGCCAAAATAGAAATAATAAACACGATAAACATAGGGAACAGTGGAATCATATGCCACATGCCACGCTGGTTCTCTACCACTTCTGTTAGGTTCATAGAACCAGAAAGGAGAATTACACTCAGCACAACAAGCCCCATAGATACTTCATACGAAACCATTTGCGCACCAGAGCGGACTGCGCCAAGGAATGGGTACTTTGAGTTACTGGCCCAACCAGCAAGGAGAATCCCGTAGATACCAAGAGAGCTCACAGCTAGCAGGTACATCACACCAAGGTTGATGTCACTCATCACAATGCCCTTATCGAAAGGAATCACAGCCCATGCCATAAGTGCTGGTACAAACACCATAATCGGTGCAATCAGGTATGTTGCTTTGTTGGCAACACCAGGCATCACAACCTCTTTAAACATCAGCTTCACCGCATCAGCAATCGGCTGACCAAGTCCCCAAGGGCCCACAGTCGATGGACCAACACGGAGCTGCATCCAACCAATCACCTTACGCTCAGCAAGGGTTAGGTAAGCAACCGCACCAAATAGAGGCAACATAATCGCAAGGATTTGCGCCACCAAAAGAGCGATGTACTTTACATTTTCAATCGTTAAAAGCTCTAAATAATCAAACATGTTAAGAAACTTTCTTCATGTTAGGTTTGAACTTGGCAGCACCATTCTCAGCAGCACATTCTGCCATCACTGGGCTTGCTCTTAGAATTTCATTGCTGAGGTAGTAAGACTCAACTGGCGCTTTGTAAGCTGTTTCTTTTGCAGCAGACTTACCCGGCTTGAAAGAAATCTCAAAGCTTTGCTTCTCACCCCAGTGACTATCTGCAAGTACAGGCCAATCTTCAGCCATGCACTCACGCAGACCAGCAAGCGTGTTAAACGGTAGCGTACTACCAAACACATCACTCAGCGCTCTAAAGATCTTCCAATCTTCTTTTGCGTTCAGTGGAGGCTGTGCAGCAGCTTTAGCTTCTTGCACACGGCCTTCTGTGTTCATCCACAGGCCATCTTTCTCAGTGTAAGCAGCTGTTGGAAGCATCAGGTCAGCATCTTTTGCCGCGTCTGTTTTGTGCGTGCCCATGTAAATACTGAACTTCGCACCAGAAACTGACTCACCACGTGTGTCCCCTTCTCCAAACTGCCAAAGCACATCTACATCACCCTTCTTAAGCGCTTTGTAGATTGCTGAAGCGTCCATTCCTTTATCTTCAGGTGTCACGTCTAGCGCAAGTACACCTGCACGACCAGCATGCTGATGCAGAACGTTGAGACCATTCCAGTCTTTACGCGCTACATTTAGTTTTTCACAGAAAGAAAGAATCTCACGCATTTGCGCACGTGCATCTACGCGCGTAAGAACGCCTTTGGCACCAATAATAACAGCGATGTTCTCTTTACCCTTAAGGAGCTTACCAAGCTTAGTTGTTGGTTTAGATAGCGCTTCAAGAGCTGAAATATCAGTTCCTGCGTGTGTGCTTGCGTAAGTAAGATCAGCCTCTTCGCCAACCACAAGAACCGGTGCGCCCTTCATCGCTTGCTTACGAATGCGTGTATTCACAAGTGGTGCTTCTAGGCGTGGGTTTGTGCCAATGAGTACAAATGCGTCTGCATCTTCAAGGCCTTCAATCCCAGAGTTCATAAGGCTTGCACCAAGACCATCAGCGCGTGTCAGTGCGTAACCATCCATTCGACCATCTACGTTATCAGTCCCAATCACATCTTTCATAAAGTCGTTAAAGGCGTAAAGGTCTTCTAGACTGTGGATATCACCTGCAAGGCCTGCAACGCGGTCTACATCTACACCTTTATGCGCTTTCTGAATTACTTCAAAAGCTTTTGGCCATGTAATGCTCTTCCACTTACCGCTCACCTTATGCATTGGTGTTGTGAGGCGGTTACGAGACAGGCCATCATAGCTAAAGCGCGCCGCATCCGTCATCCACTCTTCGTTCACTGCTGCGTTTTCACGCGGTACAATACGCATCACTTCACCAGCACGGCTATCAATTCGAATGTTTGTTCCCACAGCGTCCATCACATCAATTGAAGCTGTATGAGTCAGCTCCCAAGGGCGCGCTGTAAATGCGTAAGGTTTACTTGTCAGTGCGCCAACAGGACAAAGGTCAATCATGTTACCAGCAAGTTCACTCTGTAGAGCTTGCTCAACGTAAGTCCCAACCTGCATGTTTTCACCACGGAATGTGGCGCCCATTTCTTCAACGCCTGCAATTTCAGTCGCAAAACGGATACAACGTGTACAGTGGATGCAACGTGTCATCACAGTTTTAATTTTCGCACCAATTTCTAGGTCATCTGTACTACGTTTATCTTCGCTAAAGCGTGTACGGTCAGACCCATAAGATACGGCAACATCTTGAAGGTCGCATTCACCAGCTTGGTCACAAATTGGGCAGTCCAGTGGGTGGTTAATGAGCATCAGCTCCATCACCCCTTTACGGGCTTCCTTTGTTGTGTCACATGCGGTGTTCACCACCATGCCTTCAGAAACAGGCCATGCACAGCTTGCTACAGGCTTTGGTGCACCTTCAATTTCCACAAGGCACATGCGGCAGTTCCCTGCAACACTCAGGCGCTCATGGTAGCAAAAGTGTGGAATCTCAATTGAAAGTTGCTTTGCTGCTTGCATGATTGTGCTGCCCGCAGGTACAGCAACGTCAAAGCCATCAATGGTGAGGTTAATTAGGTTATCGCTCATTACGCAGCCCCTCTTTTGCCATTCGCTTCAATGCGTTTTTCAAATTCTTCTCTAAAGTGTTTAAGTGTGCCTTGTACTGGCCACATTGCACCATCTGCAAAGGCGCAAATTGTACGGCCTTCAATACGCTTGGTTACGTTAAACAGTTGGTCGAGTTCTTCTACTGTTCCTTCACCATCACGCAGACGCTCCATCATGCGGTAAACCCAACCCACACCTTCACGGCATGGCGTACATTGGCCACAGCTTTCGTGCTTGTAGAAACCGCTAATGCGCGTCATCACGTCAAGCACATCAACATCTTTGTTCATCACAATCACACCTGCTGTACCAAGACCTGTGCCGAGCTCACGCAATGCATCAAAGTCCATAAGTACTTCATTTGATTCTGCTGGGTTCAGCATTGGTGTTGAAGATCCACCAGGAATGATTGCTTGGAGGCTATCCCAGCCACCCATCACACCATCACAGTGTTCTTCAATGAGGTCTTTAAGTGGAATACTCATTGGCGCTTCAATGTTGCAAGGTTTATTCACCGCACCAGAGATACAGAAAATTTTTGTACCGTGGTTGTTTGGACGACCAAACTGCGTCCACCAATCAACTCCACGTTTAAGGATTGTTGGGATTTGTGCAATGGTTTCAACGTTGTTAATTGTCGTTGGGCAACCATACAGACCAAACTGCGCTGGGAATGGCGGCTTAAGGCGTGGTTGGCCTTTTTTACCTTCTAAACTTTCAAGAAGGGCTGTTTCTTCGCCACAAATATAAGCACCTGCACCAAGGTGTGTGTAAACATCTACATTGACACCTGTACCCATAATGTTTTTACCAAGAAGGCCAGCTTCATATGCTTCATCAATCGCTTGTTGTAGACGAGAGGTTTCGTCGTAATATTCACCACGTACGTAAATGTAACCTGTTTCTGCACCAAGGGCGTGACAGCCCACAATCATACCCTCTACAAGTGTGTGAGGGTCAAAACGGAGGATGTCTCTATCTTTACATGTACCCGGCTCACCTTCATCGGCATTACACACAAGGTAGTTTGGGCGCTTACCATCTGGACGTGGCATAAAGCTCCACTTCAGGCCCGTTGGGAAACCTGCACCACCACGGCCACGCTGGCCAGAAGCTTTCACAAGTTCAATAATCTCTTTAGGGTCTGCCTTAAGAATCTTTTTCAACTCTTTACCGTAACCGCCACGCTTTTCGTAGCCTTTTAGGCCCCAATCTTCAGCACCATCTAGGTTTTGGAAAACTTTATCCGCACGGATTAGGTTTGTTTTTGTTGATTTATTTGCCATCAAAAATCTCCAATCCTTTGCTTGGCGTCGTGCTTTCTACAGCCTTACCGCTCTTCAGTTCCTCAAGAATTTCTTTTGTACTCTCAGGCGTAAGCTTTACGTGGTAACCATCGTTAATTTGCATCATTGGCGCTTCAACACAGGCACCAAGGCACTCCACTTCTGTGAGTGTGAATAGACCATCATCACTCATGCCACCCTGCCCTTTAAGGCCTGTAACATCTTTAACGGTTTCAACAATTTTGCTAGAGCCGCGGATCATGCAAGCGCAGTTTGTGCACACCTGAACATGGTACTTGCCCACAGGCTTCAAGTTGAACATTGTGTAGAATGTTGCCACCTCATACACGCGAATGTACGGCAAGTTCAACGTATCTGCCACCAACTGCATTGCATCAACACTTACCCAGCCCCCAAACTCTTTTTGAGCAAGGTGCAGCAGAGGAATTGTTGCACTGCGGCTTTGTTCCGCTGGATATTTTGAGAGAATTTTCTCAACTTTTTTCTTCGCTGACGCCGTCCATTTGAGGTCTTTCCCCTCATGAACTTCGATTTTTTGTGCAGAAGATTTTGCCATAGGCTTAGTTTTCCATATTGTCATCAGTTAAATAGTTTAAGCGACGCACAGCTTCGCTAATAATATCTTTGCGTAAAGAAGCACACAGGTCCCTATCATAAGGATCTTTTTTTCCACAGTGTTTAGCTTCCATCTTTTTAAGTTGGATGATCCACTCTTCACGTGTACGGCAAAGATCATAAAGAGGCTTACCCTTAGCAATAAATAGGCCTTGGCAGTACACACCATCAATTTCAATTTCAGCAATCACATCAGAGCATTCCTCAGGCGTAAGACCAGGGCAAGACTCGCCAAAATCGAGCGTGAGCGCATGTGCTGCGCCCATCGTTCCTATAACAATACCAAGCCCCAAAATAAATCTCATTAGCGGTCAATCTCTCCGAACACAACGTCTTGTGTTCCAATAATTGTTACGGCGTCTGCGAGCATGTGCCCTTTGGCCATAAAGTCAAAGCCTTGCAGGTGCGCAAACCCTGGTGCACGGATCTTACAACGATACGGTTTAGAACCACCATCTGATACAAGATAAACACCCATTTCACCTTTTGGTGCTTCCACAGCAACGTACACTTCGCCTTCTGGCACGTGGATACCTTCTGTGTAGTACTTAAAGTGGTGAATCAGCGCTTCCATGCTTGTCTTCATATCATCACGCTTTGGTGGAGATACTTTAAAGTTCTGCGCTTTTACAGGGCCTTCAGGCATTTTTCTGAGGCACTGTTCAATCAGGTGCAGACTTTGACGCATTTCTTCTACGCGAATGAGGTAACGGTCGTAACTGTCGCCGTTCTTTCCAACAGGAATATCAAAATCAAGTTCATCGTAAACTTCGTAAGGCTGCGCTTTACGTAAATCATATGGCACGCCACTACCGCGTAGCATTGGGCCCGTAAAGCCCCAAGCCTGCGCTTCATCAGCTGTGACCACACCTACGTCCACAAGGCGTTGTTTCCAAATACGGTTTTCAGAAAGCAGGTTTTCGAATTCATCAATGTTCGCCCACATGCCGTCTACAAATTCTTTAATCTTATCTGTAAGACCTTCTGGCAAATCTTTAGCAACACCACCAGGACGGAAGTAGTTAGCGTGCATACGTGCACCAGAAACTTCTTCATAGAAATCTAGAATTCTCTCACGGTCACGGAACGCGTAAAGGAAGACACTCATCGCACCGACATCAAGACCATGACAGCCAATCCATAGAAGGTGGTTCAGTAGACGTGTAAGCTCTAGGTAAAGTACACGAATGTATTGCCCCCGCTTTGGCACTTCTACACGGAGCAGTTTCTCAACAGCCAAACACCATACGTGCTCTTGCGCCATCATTGATACGTAATCTAAACGATCAAAGTAAGGCAAAGCCTGAATGTATGTACGGTTTTCAATCAATTTTTCAGTTCCACGGTGAAGCAGACCAATATGTGGGTCACTACGTGTAATCACCTCACCATCAAGCTCCATCACAAGGCGAAGTACACCGTGCGCCGCAGGGTGCTGTGGACCAAAGTTAAATGTAAAGCCTTCACCCACGCTTACTTCTTGCGTGTGTTTGCCTTTTGGCAGGTTCTTTGGAGGTTGGTTTCTGAGCTCACTCATGCGCTTGCTTTCTCCTCAGACTCTTCTTCATTAAATTCTTCTTCGCTAAATGTGTTACGATCAACAGTCGCTTCCTCACCAAGGTAGGCGTTACCTGTCATACCTTTCCAAGAGCTCTGCTGGTCAAAATGACGGTACTCTTGCGGCATATCCACAGGCTTGTAAGCCACACGTTTTTCTTCTTCGTCGTAGTACACTTCTACGTTTCCTTCTACAGGGAAGTCTTTACGTAGTGGGTGACCGTCAAAGTCGTAATCTGTCAGGATACGGCGCAGGTCTGGGTGATTCTCAAACTTCACACCAAACATGTCGTATGCCTCACGCTCGTACCAGCCTGCACTTGGGAAAAGGTCTGTACTTGAAAGAACAGCGTCCCCTTCTGCACATTTCAACTTCACACGGATACGGTGGTTCAGCTGAACTGAAAGCATGTGATACACAACGTCAAAACGAGCTTCACGCTCTGGGTAATCCACACCACATACATCAAGTAGCATGCGGAATTGGCATTTTTTATCATCACGGAGGAACTTAAGAACCTTCAGAATTTCACTCTTCTTACAGCAAACCGTAAGTTCACGCTGAGAAATCTCAACGTTGTAAATTTCATTATCAAGCTCTTCTTCAATATGCGCTTTCAACTCGTGCAAAGTCTCAAGCTGCAAGTGCTTCTCCAAATGCGGGGCAAACTGTGTTGCTTCTGTCATGGATTAACCTTTATGCATTTCTAGTTTTGTATAAGGCTGCTTATCGCCGTGTTTGTACGCGTACTGCGCTTTCATCGCATCACGCTCAGAGTAATCAAACACACGCTCGCCTTTAATTTTTTTCTTCAGTTGAAGAATACCATACACAAGCGCTTCCGCTGTTGGCGGGCAACCCGGCACGTAAATATCGACTGGAATAATACGGTCACAGCCACGCACAACCGCATAAGAATGGTGATAGTAACCACCACCGTTGGCGCAAGAGCCCATGCTAATCACGTAACGAGGCTCAGGCATTTGCTCGTAAAGCTTACGCAGCGCAGGCGCCATTTTGTTTGTGAGAGTTCCAGCCACAATCATCAGGTCAGACTGACGCGGACTCGGACGGAAAAGTGCGCCATAACGGTCAAGGTCATAACGCGAGGCACCAGCCTGCATCATCTCTACCGCACAGCACGCAAGACCAAATGACATTGGCCAAAGACTGCCCGCACGGGCCCAGTTCACAACACTTTCAACACTTGTAAGAAGAAAACCATCATTTTTCAGGCTTTCGTTCACCTGATCCATGCCCTGATCCACAATCGCTTTCGGGTCATTTGTTATGATGTTTGACATATTAAAATCCTTTTATAAAAGGCCTACTCCCACTCAAGGGCGCCTTTTTTCCACTCATAAATAAAGCCAACAGTTAGCACAGTTAGAAAGGCCATCATGCTCCAAAAACCAATCAAGCCAATGTTCCCAAAGCTCATTGCCCAAGGGAAAAGAAAGGCCACTTCAAGGTCAAATACAATAAAAAGAATGGCTACCAGATAAAAGCGTACATCAAAACGACGACGTGCACTGTCGAACGCTTCAAAACCACATTCATATGGAGACATTTTTTGGTCAGATGGTCGTTTTGGCCCAGCCACAAACGGGATAGCCAACATAACTAAAGCAATTCCTGTTGCGAGAATTAAGAACAACAGAACTGGAAAATATTCAGCAATCATGCCTCATCGCTTCATTTTTTATTTTTATACGCATCTTTTATACTCCAAATCATCCGCAACCACAAGGAAAGCTCCTTGTAATTTTGGGTGTTTTTTCAGCAGTCGCTCGCAACACATTGATATTTTTGCATCATCTAAAAAGAAAGCTCCCATCTCAGGAGCTTTTTTATTGAACAAGCGTTTCTGCTTTGGCAAGGAATGGCTTGGTAACCTTAATACCCTTATTAAGCTTAAGATGCACTTGCCCCCTACCCGGTACCTGCACTTTAAGTAACGGCTTAGTACGGCCAGATGACAGTGGCTCCATGTATTCTTTCAGAACTTTAGCTGCATCCACATCACGTAGCACAATCTCAATCTCAGATGGGCCTTGCGCCACATCTTCTAGGTTTTCTAGACGCTCCACACTGACACGCAAACGGTCATCTTCAAGCGCCACACTCAAGTGCGCAAGCAGAGGCACGTTCGCATCAATCAAATCTGCATAGGCTTCATAAGACTCTGGGAATACAGCGATTTCATCCTGCCCAGAACGGTCAGATAGATGAAGAATCGCCATGCGTTTACCTGTTTTGGTTTTACGGATACGCTTAGCAGCAATAACCCCTGCCACCTTCACAATCACACCACCAGCTGTTGCTTTTTCTTCCAATGTAGAGATCTCAATAAGTCCATCTACATTCTTCAAAACATCGTTATAAGCTTCTAGCGGGTGCGAACTCAGATAGAAACCAAGAGAGCTAAGCTCTTGCTTTAACTTTTCAAACTTATCCCATTGATTTGTTTTTTCAAGTGTAGGGCGTGACAGGCTCACTGAATCACTATCATCATCTCCGCCTAGGCCAAATAAGTTTGTTTGATCACTGTTCTTTTGCTCAAAGGTGCTTTGCATCAAACCAAGCAGAACATTTACGTTTGCAGCAACTTCTGCACGGTTATCATAAATTTCATCAAATGCACCCGCTTTTGCAAGCGCTTCAACAATACGGCGGTTACAAAACTCAGGGTTTTGACGCTCAACAAAGTCATAAATATCTTTGTAAGGGCCATTCTTTTCACGCTCTTCAACAAGCGCCTGCATAGCTTCGTCCCCTACCCCTTTAATCGCACCAAGGGCAAAACGGATCGCACCGTTTTTATGTTCTGTTCCATCACTATCTTTACCGCCAGCCTGCGCAGCAACCGTAAAGAACACGGAACTATGGTTAATGCATGGCGGCTGAAGCGTCACATCCATACGCTGGAGCTCAGCTTTAAACTTAAGAACCTTCTCGCTATTACCGCGATCAAGTGTCATAGACGCGGCCATAAACTCAAGCGGGTAATTGGCTTTCAGGTAAGCCGTTTGCCAACTCACAAGGGCATAAGCAATCGTGTGAGCTTTGTTGAAACCGTAGGCTGCGAAACCTTCCATAAGCGCGAAAATCTCAGAGGCTTCTTTCTCACCAACACCGTGAACTTCTTTACAGCCTTTAAGGAAAATGGCCTTCTGCTTTTCCATTTCCTCAGGTTTCTTTTTACCCATGGCACGACGCAACATATCAGCTCCACCAAGCGTGTAGCCTGCCATCACCTGTGCCATCTTCATAATCTGCTCCTGATACACAGGCACACCAAATGTCTCTTTAAGAACAGGCTCTAGAGCTGGGTGTGGATACACAGCCTCTTGGCGTCCGTGACGACACTCAATAAAGTCTTCCACCATGCCACTGGCCAGCGGACCCGGGCGGTACAGGGCAATAATATCTGATAGGTACTGGAATTTATCCGGGTAAATTTTCTTCAGGTATTCTGTCATACCACGAGACTCAACCTGGAATACGCCAATCGTATGGCCATCTTGCAGAAGCTTAAAGGTTGGATCATCCTCAAACGGAATCTTCAGCGGATCAATCTCAACACCGTGGTTCTTTTTAATATCCTTAATGGCGTAGTTCACCACGGTCAGCGTTTTCAGACCAAGGAAGTCAAACTTTACAAGACCAGCAGCCTCCGCTTTACCCCAGTCAAAAGCTGTTACCTGCATGTCTGAGCGAGGATCTTTAAATAGTGGAGCAATAGCGTTAATTGGGCGATCTGCAATGTGAATACCCGCGGCGTGTGTTGAAGCGTGACGGTAAGCGCCCTCAAGGTCCATGGCCATATCCAGAAGAAGCTTCACATCTTCATCTGTGTCATACAAGTCTTTCAGCTTTTCTTCTTCAACAAGGGCTTGCTCAATTGGAATACTCGCAGGACCTTCCGGAATAAACCCTGCAATACCACTGACTGTACCAAAGCCCATTTCAAGAACACGGCCCACATCACGAATACAAGCACGCGCTTTCAAGGTACCAAAAGTAATAATCTGAGATACGTTTTCCGCACCGTACTTATCACGCACATACGCAATAACGTCTTCACGACCTTCAGGACAAAAATCGACATCAAAGTCAGGCAGGCTGACACGTTCAGGGTTTAGGAAACGCTCAAAATAGAGGTCCCAACGGATTGGATCTACGTCGGTAATATCCAGGCAATACGCCACAAGCGAACCGGCACCAGAACCACGACCTGGCCCTACAGGAATATCGTTTTCTTTACTCCACCTAATGAAGTCAGAGGTAATGAGGAAGTACCCTGGGTAACCCATGTGGTTAATGGTTTTAATCTCAAACTCAAGACGGTCTCGGTAAAATGCTTCAGTCTTCTTCTTTTCTTCCTCACTCTCAATAAACGGAAGAACGTACTCATCCATACGGAAGCGGAAGCCTTTCTCGGCTTCATTACGCATAATGTCTTCAACACTTGGGTCGTCGTCTTTACGCGGCCAAGCTGGCATGTAATATGTGCCAACAGGCATCCAGTATGCACAGCGCTGAGCAATCACATTTGTTTGCTGGGTAGCTTCAGGCACATCTGCAAAGAGTTCACACATTTCTTCAGCTGATTTCAGGTAATGGTGCGGCGTTGTTTTCGGACGCTCAGGGTCACTCATCACACTTCCCGAACCAATTGAAAGCATCACTTCAAACGGCTCTAAATGTTCAGGCTTAAAGAAACGGCTATCGTTTGTTGCTACCAATGGCAGGCCATGCTTGTACGCCCACTCACTCAGATGTGGCTCCATCATTTCTTCGCGGGCAAGGCCGTGACGTTGGAGCTCTACATACAGACGATCATCAAAAATACCATGAAGTTCTTTAAGGAAAGCTTCAGCCTTATCAACTTGGCCTGCTTCAACAAGCCCTGTGATTGGAGAAATCTGTGCACCACCTGTCATACAGAGCAAGCCATTTGAGTGCGCCTTAAGTACATCGAGTGGAATATTTGGAAGTTCCGCAGGATCTTTATCAATGTATGCCTTAGAGATTAGGATACAGATATTACGCCAGCCTTCTTCGTTTTGAACGTGAAAAGTGAGACGCCCAGCGTCTTTCAAAAAACCTTCTTGATCCGGCCTACGAATCCCCAGTTGCGTGCCAAAAATTGGCTGCACACCCGCATCCTTAAAGGCAAAACTCATATCAATGGCACCAAACATATTGTTGGTGTCTGTTACCCCAAGCGCAGGCATATTGTTATCCACAGCCCAGCCAGCAAGTTTCTTGGTTGGCATCATGCCATCAAGAAGAGAATACGTACTGTGCGCATTAAGATGAATGAATGGCTTTTTGTTACTGGAGTTCATAAGCCGCAGTGTAGCGCAGCCCCCGTATTCTGTGAATTAAAAAAGGAAAAATGCGCCTAAAATAGGCGCATTTCTTTTGCTTCGATTTACTCAGCTAAAAAGCTGTTTACTGGCCATATATTCAACCCACAGGCTTGCAATGGGGGCCAAAATACCAGTAGCTTCTAGCGCACGTACCTCTGACAGCGTAAAAAACGCAGCGCCTGCGCCTTCATACACCCTAAAATTGGACCAACTTACAGGTCGGCTCAATTCACAAAGGTATGATGGAACATCACCATACTGGCTTGTCACCATCATTTTGTGCATATCAGAAAACGGATTGATTGCTGTTTGCATCCCAAGCTCTTCAAAAAGCTCACGGGATGCTGCCAGTTCAGGAGATTCACCTTCTTCAATAGCACCGCCCCAAAGCGAAAACTGCAATGGTGAAATGCGAGGGTTAGAATCCCGAAACTGAAACAGAACCTTTCCTTCGTAGTTACGCACCCAAACAAGCGCGCCAGCTCGTTGACCATGAATGAACGGATAAATATTCATGATTAATCTTGCCCTCCAGTCAGAAGGCAACGGCCCTGCTCTGCTTTTACACGCTGAATATGCTCTACCGCAAACGCAGTGGTAGGGTGCAACAGCCCTGTTTCACGCATCATGACAACGTCTTCAAAAGTAAAAAAGCCCCATGCCGGTGCCATATGTTCATAGCGGCCAAGTTCAACAGAATTAACCGGAACAGAATAACGCAGCAAAGTAAGCTTTGCAGGTTCATAAACACCATTGACCACAGTCACTTGATCTACAATGCCCATACGCCAAGGATCTGATGAAAAACCCAGATCTTCTAGCAGTTTTACCAATACCGTAGCATCAGGATGATCAGACGCATCCAGCATCCGCCCACCGGGGAAAGACCAAGTCCCAGCAAACTCTTCTTCATCAAAGCCTCTCAGCTGCAAAAGAAGTTTACCATCTTCGTTTCCAATCAAAATGCCAGCAGACGACATAGCGCCAATAACAACAGGATGTTTTGCCATATTAGACTCCATAGGAAAAAGTAAAACAGATATGTTTACAACTCTGTTCTACAAGGAATGCCTCATGCTGTCAACGAAGCCTCCGTTTTCAGAACTTACTGAAAAGCAAAAGCACGCCCGAAGGCGTGCTTAATTTTCGATTCATTTTACTTTTGATAATTCTTCAAAAGTGGCATCCAGCTTTCACCTTCAACCAGTTCCCCAACGGCATAAGCCGTTGCAGGATGCAACGAGCCTTCTTCTTTCATGACAATCAATGATTTTTGATCAAAGAAGCCCACAGACGGCACCATAATATGATCGCGCCAGCGGAACTCGCCAAGTTCCATGGGAAAGCGAAGCACAAACAGCGTAAAGCTGGCGTAATTGCCGTAACCATCAGCCACCCAATCCTTACGGAAGGATTCAGCTGGCACGTTCACGGTTCCCAGGCCCAGCTCATCCATCAAACGATGCACAACAACACTTCTGGCGTTCACATCCTTAGGAACTGTGCCACCAGGCAAACACCATGTGTTTGGGAAATTCGGTTCACTGCTGCTGCGTTGCTGCAAAAGCAATTCACCTCGACTGTTTTCAATCCACACTGCAGCACTGAACTGTGCACCAAATACAATGGGGGTCTCTGACATAAGCAAAACTCCTCTGCTTGGGTAAAAAAGGGACAGATAGGTTCAAAAATAGAAGAGGCAGTAATACCCCTAATAAAATCTCACGTCAAAAGAATTATACGGACTCAGTTAAATGTCCATGATCAAGATTTAGAACACGGTCACATCTTGAAGCAAGCTCAGGGTTATGGGTCACCATAAGTAGCGCCATCCCCTCTTCTTTTACAAGTGATTCAAACAGCTCAAATACGCTATCTGCGTTTTCAGGGTCTAGACTTCCTGTTGGTTCATCAGCAAGCAAAACTTCAGGCTTATTCATAAGCGCACGTGCAATGGCTACGCGCTGCCCCTCACCCCCACTTAGCTCTGACGGGCGGTGCTCCAAACGGTGCGCAAGACCAACTTTTGCAAGAAGTTCATGAGCACGTGTGAGTGCAGCTTTCTGGCTCATACCTGCAATACGCGCTGGCATCATCACATTTTCAAGGGCTGTAAAGTCAGGCATAAGGTGGTGTGTTTGGTAAATAAAGCCAAACGTACTGTTACGCACAGCACTGCGTTTACGGTCAGAAAAAGCATTCACTGAAACACCGTTCAGCATCACTTCACCAGCAGTTGGCGCATCAAGAAGGCCTGCAATATGTAGAAGCGTACTTTTACCACTCCCACTCTGACCAACAATCGCCACACGCTCACCTTTGTTCAAAATCAGGTCAGCACCAGAAAGCACAGTCAGTTCACCATTACCTGTACCATATGTTTTGCTTACAGCTTTAATATCTAGAACACGACTCATAGGCTACGTAACACCTCCACAGGATCTGTTTTTGCCGCACGCCAAGCAGGGTACAAGCATGCAAGGAGTGTAAGTACCATACTCATAAGGCTCACACTCACAATATCTGCCCAAACAATAACGACAGGAATTTCAGTAAGATAGTAAGCTTCTCCACTAAAGATAGAAACACCAAGCATGGTTTCAAGAAAGGCAACAATGCTCTGCAAGTTATACGCAATCGCAAGGCCAGCACCAATACCTGCAAGTGTCCCTACCCCACCAAGTAGAAGGCCGTTCCAGAAGAAGATGCCTAGAATCTTTTTACGCGGCGCGCCCATAGTTCTGAGGATTGCGATGTCGCTGCGCTTGCTTCCTACAAGCATGGTTTGCCCTGTAATAATATTGAAAGCTGCCACAATAATAACCAGAGAGAGGATGACAAACATCACCACTTTCTCCACCTGTAGCGCTTCAAAGAATTGTTTATTGACTGTATTCCAACCAGAAATAAAGACATCTTCACCTGTCACCGCACGAATTTTTTCATCATACGGAAGCAGTTCGTCAGGTGTTGTCACTCGAATTTCAAAACCGCCAATTTTATCGCCTACACCAAAGAACTTACCAACAGTCTCAAGGCTCATCAACATCCAGCCATTGTTGTAGAGTGTAAAACCGACATCAAAAATAGCCGCAACTTCCATACGCTGCATGCGTGGCACAAAGCCAGCGATTGTTGGTGTACCACGTGGAGACATCAGCGTCACGCTATCACCAACACCTACACCAAGTTTTTTCGCAAGAGACTCACCAATAGAAACCGTGTTTGGTTTTGCAAGGTGGTAAAGATCACCCTCTACAATTGAGTCAAATAGAAGCTCTTGGCCGTATTTGAACTCCGGGTCAATTCCACGTACCAAGATACCAGACACATTCCCACCACGCACTACCATACCCTGCGCTTGCGTGTACATTTGCACAGATGTCATGCCCTCTACGCCCATAAGGTCAGCGCGCGCCGCCTTCCCTTCAGCAATTGTCATATTTTGTACATTGACATTAATATGACCAGTCATACCAAGGATACGGCTGAGTAGTTCTTCACGGAACCCCGCCATCACACTCATCACAACAATAAGTGCGGCAACACCAAGAAAAATACCAAGAAGAGAAAAGCCTGTTACCACCTTCACAAACCCGCGACGAGCTGAGAGGTAACGTAAGATTACATGAGGTTGGAGCGTTAAATTCTTCATAAAGGGCATCATAGGCCAAAGGATGTTTTAGGGCAAAAGAAAACCACCCCCTAAGCTGGGGTGGTTTCAAAATCGATTACTTGCCAATGACTTCGGCAATTTTATCTTTACGCTTTTGCTGCTTTTCAGCGGTTTTTTCGTAAGCATCAAGTTGGCTTTCCAAGCTAACAAGCTCATCAAACTCAAGGACTTTCAACTTATCAGCGTCAAAGAAAATCATAGATTCACGCTGCGCAATCGCAACACGCACCTGATCCGTATACTTGTCTTCGTAAGCCTTCTTCAGCGGAAAGTAAATGGTAAAACGTGCAACCAAAGCAGCCAAAGCCACAACCCACATCCCTGTGAACATCTGAAAGGTTTGCCCAATTGTATCAACATCACCGCTAGACTGCGCAAGAGTCAAAAAAGCGCCTGTCGCAGTAGCGCCAACCAAGCCACCTAGCAAGGCTCCCGGTCCTTCTTTTTGCGTAAATTTCACAATTTCAGCATAACGCCAGGTCGCAAGAAGAACGCCAGTCATCACAGCATATATTGTAATGGCCCACCAGTTGAACAGCACCAAGCCAAGAATCTTAAAAAATCCCCAGCCATCCTGTGCAACGTCAGGAGTAAAAACAAGGAAGGCTCCAAAGCTGAGAAGCAATATGAGATTAATTGCTCGCACAACCCAGTAAGAGCCCTTTAAGAACGCCTGCATCAGACAAACTCCTTACGTTAGAAAACATGAAAAAAGATACAAAACAGATCAAAATCAACCCTTTGTATACGACCGAAAAAACACCGTCAAATAAAAAGGAGCTTTTCAGCTCCCTTTTTTCATGACTTAGATTTATAACAGACGATTTTTTTAGGCCCATAGTTAAATGGCTTTTTGATTTTAACAGCAAAGCTCTCTACATCATTGGGCACCATAACATTATAACCTGCTTCTGCAATAACCATGGCTGCCATACCCGCTGGCGCTTGCCATTCTACATCAAACTGAATACCGTAATAATTCTGCCTCTCACCCTGCAGCGTACTTTCTACCGTTGCAGAATAGCCTGGCGTGGGTACAGCTTCTTTAAAGTGGATATCATGCCCTATTGTATAAATTGTGCTCTGCGCTCTATGGGCATATGCCATATCTTCGGAATCTCCAACGTTGTTCATCACACAATCCCATACGCCAACTTCTGCCACACGATCTGCCATAGCAGGTGAAGCCGTTACAAGTACCAGCGCTGACGCTAAAAATAGAGCTTTCATGTAAATCCCCTCCATTAAATGCCTATATTTTAGGCACTACCAATATATAAGAGCAACAAAAAAGGGCGCCCTTGCGCCCTCTTCTTAAAGCTGTGTGACTATGCTGCCGCTTTTGCTTTGACTTGCAAGGCTTCTGGAAGCTCACCGATAGGAAGCTCAAAGCGCTCATCTGTCTTACGGTTTTTCCATTCAGCTTTGCCTTCCTTCACACCACGCGGGCCAATTGTGCACTGCCAAGGCAGGCCAATCAAATCCATACTTGTGAACTTCGCACCAGCAGGCTCATCACGATCATCGTATAGCACGTCAAACCCTTGCGCACGGAAGCTATCGTAAAGTTTGTCAGCTGTTTCAGAGCAAGCTTCGTCGCTTACACGTAAGTTCATCAGACCAATCTGGTATGGCGCCATTTCTTCTGGCCAGATAATACCATTCTCATCATGGTTCTGCTCAATCGCAGCAGCCACTGTACGGCAAATACCAATACCGTAGCAGCCCATAATTGCAGGACGCTCAGAGCCATCACTATGTTTCACCACAGCTTTCATTGGCTTAGAGTACGTATCACCTAAGTAAAAGATATTACCGACTTCAATACCACGCTTTGTTTCAAGGCGTTCAGCAGGCACACCACATGTCTCAGGATCGTGCTTTTCAACGTTGACGGCGTAATCGCCCTCTTTATCAAACACAAGTTCATCTTCACCAGTTTCCGCAATCACTTGGAACTCTTCACTCAGATCACCACCAATGGCACCAGAGTCAGCTTTCACCACACGGTAATCAAGGCCAAGGCGCTTAAAGATACGGTGGTATGCATCCTTCATTGTGTTGTAGCTGTTCATTGCGCTTTCTTCGTCTACGTCAAAGCTATAGCAGTCCTTCATCATAAACTCACGACCACGCATTACACCAAAACGAGGGCGAACCTCATCACGAAACTTACTTTGAATCTGATAAAGCATAACCGGAAGCTGTTTGTACGAGTTCACACTACGGCGCACAACATCTGTCACCACCTCTTCATGAGTTGGGCCAAGGCAGAAGTTGTTTTCGTGACGGTCTTGGATACGGCAAAGCTCAGCATCCATTTTGTCCCAACGGCCAGTTTCCTGCCAAAGTGAAGCAGGTTGAACCATCGGCATGAAAATCTCATTTGCGCCTGATGCGTCCATTTCTTCACGCACAACCTTTGCAACAATATCTCGTACCTTCAGCCCAAAGGGAAGCCACGTGTAAACCCCACTTGCCACGGGACGAAGCATACCCGCACGTAGCATAAGACGGTGGCTTGGAACCTGCGCATCCGCTGGGTTTTCACGAAGGGTTGGTATAAAATATTGACTGAGTTTCATAAGGGTCAAATTTCTTTATTTGGTTAACATTGCCATTAAAATATCCCTCCCCCCTAAAAAATGCAAGGTAGCACTTGAAAAAAGCCAAGAGCACAACCATACCTTTCTTATCAACGACTATGTTTTCAGTTTTCAACAGGAGTGGACTTATGGCACAGACTGCACAAAGCACACCCAATCCTGCGCCCAAGAAACTGCCTTTTTGGCTCATGAACGGAAGCGCAACAACCCAACTTTCCTCGGCGGAGATCGCGGCGCACAATGCGGCCGTTCGCCAGGAACGCACCCACAACAACTAAAGGAGATCACTTCTTTCAAATGGAAAACCAGCCCCCAAAAGGAACGATTCCCACGGGGCCGACGCTGCTGAAGAGGAGGACAGCACCATGATACGAAGTTGATTTAACTTTCACGAAGCGATTTTGTTAAAGAAGACCCCTGTTGATTCAGGGGTTCTTTTTTGTGGAATATACCTATAAAATAAAAGAAAGCCCCCTGACCATAGGGAGCTTTCTTTTATGGTAGCGGGAGAGAGACTTGAACTCACGACCTTCGGATTATGATTCCGCTGCTCTAACCAACTGAGCTACCCCGCCACGGGTGATGATGTTTTTATAATGAATTTTATGTTCTGGCAAGCCCTTTTTTGGGAAAAAATTATTTCTTGCCCTGCGCGCTCACTTGCGTACACTAGCCCACATGATGATGCGCTTTAAAGTCTTTATGAAAAGGATGGAAGATTATATCTTCCCCCCTCGTCTTGCTTTTTACCTAAAACGCATTGGTAAAGGTAAATTCTATAGCCTAAATAAGCTGGATCAACAGCTCCTTGAGTTTATTGATTATGAAAACGGCTACTTTGTTGAGCTCGGCGCAAACGATGGCATCACTCAAGCGAACACAGCTCATTTTGAAAAGCATAAAGGTTGGAACGGCCTTCTGATTGAACCAATCCCAAGTAAATTTTTAGAGTGTGTCCGTAATCGCAGCGAGAAAAACCACTTCGTGTGCGGAGCATGTGTAGGGTTTGACTATAAAGAACAGTTTGTTGAACTTATTTATAGCGACCTAATGACCATCTCTAAAGAGCTTTCAGGCAGAGATGACGCTGAAGCACATGCCCAAAAAGGCTTAAACGTGATGAAGTCTCACGAGACAAACTTTACGTTTGGCGCAAAAGCTTACACCCTCACCTCTCTCTTAAAGGACGCAAACGCTCCAAAGACAGTAGACCTTCTCTCTCTTGACGTTGAGGGAGCAGAACTTGAAGTTCTTAAAGGAGTCGACTTTGATACCTACAACTTCAAATACATGCTTATTGAATGCTGGGATAAAGACGGAATTACAGCCTTTTTAGAAGAAAAAGGTTACAAAATCATTAAGCAACTCAGCCGTCACGATTACCTCTTTTCTAAATAAATACACTTTTTTCAAAGTTTTTATTTTGCATACAACTTTCCAGATGGTACCCTTTTAGGGATCATATAAATCTGTCTTACATTTAAGTGAGGATTTCTTCCTCCTTAATCTCACCCTTTTTCATGGAGTTTTCCAATGAAACTGACTCGTTTTGCAGCAATTGCTGCACTGGCAATTGGCACCACGTCGCCCCTTGCTCTGCATGCTGACGGCCTGACGACTGGTGCAACCTTGCAGGAAGCACATTCGACACGGACCAACGTAACTGATGACATGCTGAACCGCCTGCGTGGCACCACGCCGCGCTTTGATTACACCATGTGGCTGCACCCTGAGCTCCAACTGAGCGAAAGCACCGTTGAACCCTCTCTGGGCTATCTGGAACGCATTCGCCGCATGGAAGAAGCAACCATTTATCTGCAAAACAGCAGCGCAACTACCGAGCAAGGCTCGAGTGGTTCTGGCGTTATCATTGATAACATCAACTGCTGGGCCCTGACCAATCACCACGTGATTGAAGGCGCCGATTTTGTGAATGTGAGCTTTATCAATGGCTGGCTGACCGATGGTACGCCGCAGATTGAAAATGTCAGCGCAACCATCATTGGCTACCCCGGCGACAAGACCCAAGACTTCGACTTGGCTCTGATTCAACTGGACCATTGTAATGGTGCAGCATGGGCGCCCGTCATCACGGACCACACTCTGGTTCAGGTTGGCGAAACCGCTGTTGCTGTTGGTAACCCAATGAGCCAAACATGGTCGGTAACCACAGGTACTGTGAGCCATACCTCGCGTATGACTCTTGGCACTTGGCCGATGCTCCAGACTGATGCCTCGGTAAACCCGGGTAACTCTGGTGGCCCGCTGTTTGACCAAAATGGTGAAGTGATTGGCATTAACACGTCAATCCTGTCTCGCCAACGTGAAAACAACGGTCTGGCCTTTGCTGTTCGCAGTGATCTGGTGCGCTTGTTCCTGAACAACATGTACCGCTACGGTCAAATGCAAGTAAACCAAATCGGTATTCAGATCGGTGGCATTTCCAAGTCGGAAGCCGCAATCATGGATATTCCGGGCGGTGTTTTGGTCAGCAAAGTTATGCCTGACACACCTGCAGCTGAAGCTGGCATCCAAGAAGGTGACATCATCACGCATGTTGACGGCACGCTGATCACCAGCCAAAACCGTATCATCATGCAAGTCTGGTCGGCCGAGCCCAATATTGGTGCTCATGCACGCATTCTGCGTGAACAAGCCGATGGCACGGTTGAAGTTGTGGAAATGACCATCCCCGTACGTAATGTCTGGGAATCGGACTATACCGCACCTGAAGCTGAAGCTTATGATGACCTGATGGGTTGGACTCTGCAAGATGCACCCGAACATGGTGGTGTTCTCATCACTGATGTTGCAGCCATGGGCCCGGCACATCGCCTGAACATGGAGCCGAGCACAACTTCTGAAAATCTGGCACCTTCGCGTCGTGTCATTGATGGCCGCCAGCGCATCGTCAAAATCAAAGTTGACGGTAGCGTGCAGTGGGCAATCACTGGCGTGAAAGCACAAGGTCAAGCTCGCCTGGATCTGAGCAGCATCGTTGGCGTCGCACCGAATGCGCGTGCAGATGCTCTGGAAGCGTATATTCGTGGTGCCGGCGGCAAGCCCGTCGTTCTGTCTATCACGATCCTGCGCAATGCTGAAATTACGGCAACAACCGTAACAGGCAGCGCACTTGAACTGTCTGAAGCTGACCTTCAGGCCCTGTACGCAGAGCATGGCATCAGCAACAACAGCAACAACATTGTGCTGTACGCTCAGCCTGAAGCTTATACCGAAGCACCGGATCTGGATAACTGGACTCCGCCTGCAACCGGTAACTAAAATCGATAAAAATAGGCCGCATCTGCGGCCTATTTTTTTATATCAACAATAAGGTTAGTTAGAAATACCACCAAACCCTGTTTTCGGTGATTCTCTTTTATCAGGAGTCACGATAGGAGTCTGTGTCGCCGCACGAGACAACTCTTCCATTTCTTCCTTAAAGGATTTTTGCACTTCTTCTTTTGGCTTCCACTCACCACTTTTTACCATAGCCATAGATTTTCTAATGGCAGAAAGGCGCATTTTAGGGTTAGAGCTTCTTCCATTCCCAACAGACATGTACAAATCTCTCGCAGCTTCAGGTAATTGATGCAAGTAGATATCTTGCATCTCCTCATCTGTTGCAAGGATAGCTCCTTTTGGTAAAAGCACACGGCGACCATACTCCAAAAGACGTTCTTCCCTAAGAAGAGTTGTACCATGATTGGTGCTCAGATAAATTGGAAAGCCAACTTCCTCTGCCACTGCTTTTGTAATAATGTAGTTCAGGCAAGGGTTCTTTCTAAGGTCTTCTCCAAGGATATAAGCAAAAGCATTATTAATAGAAACCATATCCCCTAAAGTAAGTTTAAGGTCTTTCACCATACTCTTACTCGATTTAACAATACCGCATATATTACCTTTAGAAGAAATATCCCAAACTTGCGTATCTGTAATGCGACGATCTTGACTCTTTACTTTAGAGAGCGACGCTTTTTCTGGTTTCAGTTTAGAAATAGGCAAACGATAAAACTGCTCCATACCCTCTAAACGGAAAATAAACTCCTCTGAAGATTTCTTATAGTAAAAATCACCAGCCACAGGTGTATTCACCAAGTGCACATTCCCTGTGTGGTCAATATTCATTTCAATTTCATTACTCTTATCATCTACAAAGACCACTTTTGACAGAGCATTTGCCTCTAAGTGCAAAAAAACACTCGCAAAAAGAGTAAAAGCAATGAAAGATCTGATTTTTTTAAGATGGGTGCTTGACAACATTCTGTATCATCCTTACCTAGAGAGGTGTATATTATTATTTAAAGCGACAGTCTAACGAAAGACGGTGCAAAAAACAAACCAACACATGTGTGTTTAGTAAATAAAGGTTTTAAACTTATGAAAATCAACGCGAATGAAATTCGTCCGGGAAATGTTCTCGAATACCAAAACGGCCTATGGCAAGTCCACAAGGTTGGTCACGTCAAGCCTGGTAAAGGCGGTGCTTTTGCACAGGTAGAGATGAAGAACATCCAAACAGGTACGAAACTCAACGAGCGTTTCAGAAGTGAAGACAAAGTTGAGCGTGCTCGCCTTGAGCAACGCCCAATGCAATACCTTTATGATGATGGTGAAGCACTGACATTCATGGATAACGAAAACTACGAACAAATTACACTGCCATACGATGTCATCGGTGATGGTAAAGTGTGGCTTCAAGAAGAAATGGTTGTTTCTATTGAAATGCATGAAGGTAACCCAATTGGTGTTGAACTTCCTGCCCAAGTAGAAATGGAAGTGATTGAAGCAGACGCAGTGGTTAAAGGCCAAACAGCGTCATCATCTTACAAGCCTTCTAAGGTAGAAAACGGCGAAACAGTTATGGTTCCTCCATTTGTTGAAGCTGGTATTCGCATCGTAGTCAGCACAGCAGACGGCACTTACGTCGGTCGCGCATAATATATTTTAATAGATTTATTTTTAAGTTAGGAGACAAACCCCATGTCAACATATCTATCGCCGCAAATTAACATTACGGACACAATCTGCCGTAAGCTGGCTCCCATCTACCGCCGCGAGTTTGGTGAAGTAGAACGTATGCAAGCCAAAGGTGACGGCGCACGTGAAGAAGCACTAGAAGCACTGAAAAAGCTAGAACTTCTTGCTGCTAAAGAAATTAAAAATGCTTACCCATCAACGCCAATTGTGATTCGTGACCTTGCGCCGATTCCAGATCAAGGTACATGCTGGGCAATCCACATGACTGGTGGTGTTGATAACTTTATGCACGGCCTTTCACCAGTGTGCATGATGTTCCTATTCATTAAAGACGGTACACCATTCAGCGCAATGGTTTACTACCCTCTTGAAGACGAAACATACACAATTGAAAAAGGTACAAGTGGCTCAGGGCCAGTTTACCGCCTTCGCGTAAACGCTGCGAAAGAGCTTACACCTTCAAGCATTGTTAACCTTTGGAGTTCTCCAACACGCCGTGGTGATAGCAAAGGTATGTCTTACGCAAAACATATTCAAGATCATGAGTTCGGCCTACGTATTACTGGTAACGCCATTCACGATATCCTTCAGTGTGCCTCTGGTAAGATTGATGGCTTCATTGGTGAACACCTTGCGCCAGAAATTAACCTCTTCGCAGACCTTGTGATTAAAGAGTCTGCAGGTGTTGTGACAGATAAAGACGGTGACGCTGTGACTAAAGACAGTGAAACAATCGTGGCATCTAACCTGACTTGCCACAAGTCACTTCTTGAACTTGTGCAGTAATGCATCACCTATTTAGGTAACGACTTAAAGCCCTGCTGTATCAGCAGGGCTTTTTCCTTGTCCCCTGCCCCTATTTCCGTTAGAGTTCTCCTGTTTTGCAAAACAAGAACCAGCCTCAAAAAGGCCACAATAAAAAAGATTTCAATATGTTGAAAAAAACAGTTCATGCTTTACTTGCAGTTTCTATTCTGCTTGCACCGTATAACTTCTCTACAGCACAAAATGAAGTGGGCGACAATAAAATTTCCCTAGACTTTGAAGATGTGGATATCCGTAGTCTGATTCGCTTTATGGCTGAAATCAGTGGTGAAAACTACATTGTCGATAACAAAGTTATTGGCAAAGTTACAGTCATTAGCCCGAAGGAAGTTGACCGTAAGCAAGCGATGGATATCTTCGCAAACCTCCTTCTAGCAAGCGGTTATGCCATTGTTCCTGCAGGTGATGTAAAGCAAATTGTTCCTGCCTCTAAAGTAGGTTCAAGCGCAACGCCTGTTACAGAAGACGAACCTTCTTCTGAGAGCGACATTGTGACACGCGTACTTAAGCCTGAAGCTGGTAACGCAAAAAGTCTCATTGAAATCCTGAAGCCAATGCTGTCTTCAAGTGGTGCGATGACAAGCTACGGCCCTGCCAACCTATTGATGGTAACGGACGCTTACAGCCACGTTAAGCGCATTCAAATGATTGTTGCTGAGCTTGATAAAGCAAGCGCTGGCGGTAGCGTTGAAATGCTGCCTCTTAAGCATGTAGAAGCAAGCACAGCTGCTAATATTATGGACCGTATCTTCTCTGGGAACGCTGAAAACCCAATTAGCATTATCCCTGAGCCAGCTCAAAACCTTCTTATTGTTTCAGCTGATGCGAGCACAATGCAAGATGTACGTCGCGTGCTTAAACGCATTGATGTAGAAGCGCAAAAGAATGTGCGTTCTCTAGATATTATGTACCTCAAGCATGCTGATGCATCAGACATGGCTGAAGTTCTAAACGATTTAATTGAAAAAACAGAAGATGCAGAAAGCAAATCAGCGTCATCAACAGCCTCAGCTCTTAAAGCTGTTGCTGCCTTTAAAGGCCCTGTAAGTGTTGTAGCAGACGTGAGCACAAACGCTCTTGTGCTTTCAGCTGAACCTTCTGATATGTCACTTCTTAAAAACATTGTAAATAAACTTGATATCCCTCGCCTCCAGGTATACATCGAAGCCCTTGTTATGGAAGTGAGTGAAAGTATTTCTAACCAATTTGGTGTAGAATGGCGTAGTGCTGATAACCTTGGCTCTCAAGGTGGTCTTGTGCCATTTGGTGGTCAAAACTTCGGTAGCCTCAACGCGCTATCAGAAAACCCACTTGCTCTGCCAACAGGTTTCTCTATGGGTCTTGCTGGTGCCAGCATTACTTTCCAAGGAACTGAGTACGCAAACATTGGTGCCCTCGTAACAGCTCTACAAGCTGAAAACGATGTAAACATCCTATCGACACCTCAACTCATGACCATGGATAACCAAGAAGCTGAGATTGTTGTGGGTCAAAACGTACCTTTCGTAACAGGTAGCTACACAACAGACGGTAACAACAACAACCCGTTCCAAACAATTGAGCGCCAAGACGTTGGTATTAACCTACGTGTAAAACCACAAATTAGTGATAACGGTTATGTTCGCCTGAACCTGTACCAAGAGATTTCATCTGTAAACCCAACAAACGGTGAAGCTGCAGATATCACAACGCGTAAGCGTAGCCTCAGCACTGTTGTTATGGTGCCAAATGGTAACATGGTTGCTCTAGGTGGTCTTATCCAAGAAGAACAATCAGACAACGTACAGCAAGTCCCTTGCCTCGGTGGTCTGTTCGGTATTGGTGAAGCTTTCAAGAACACATCTCTCACAAACAACAAAACAAACCTGATGGTCTTTATCAAACCGCACATCATTGGTACTTACGACCAAATGGACGGCATTACTTCTGAGAAATACAAGAAGATGCGTGTAATGCAGAAGCAAAACACTTACGGCGGTACAAAAATGCTTGAGCGTACTGACATTGGTGAAGCGGACATCATCCCTGAAGAACTGCGCGATACAAAACCAGCAATGGAAGTTGAAGAGAAAGAAGTCAATGTAGAGCCTAGCATTGAAGAGTTTGAAGTCATTACAGATACGCCAACGATGGCACCTAAAAAGCAAAGTCCATTTGTAGGCGGCGAGCCTCTTGCCTCTGTTGATGAGACACGTATTGATAGTGTGAACCTAAAACTGGCAATGCCTCAAGCGATTGACTCAGGACTTTAATTTATTGAATACAATTTACAGTTGGCAAGGACGTAGTCCTTTGTTATACATAACTGTATAAATAGGGAGAGACTCATGACATACAGCACTTTTATTGCTCATGATTTACAAGACGACAGTCTAGCCATTTCTGGCGACCTCTCTTTCTCTGAAGTTCGTAAACAAGCACTTGAATCAGGTGTAAATGCAAAAGCGCTTAATACCTCTACAGCTAAGTATTTTGGACTTAAAGAAGCCAAGCTCCCTAAAGCAAAAGATATTGAAGAAGCTCTCCTAGGTGACCTAAACCTTGGCGTTGCAAAAACGAATCTCTTCCTCCCTATTGAACAGAAAACAGACGGCTCAATTATTGCTGCGGTATCAGACCCAACAAAAGCAATGCAGATTGCTGATGACTATGCCCGCACAACAGGTAAAGAGATTACGCTTACATATGCAGCCCCAGAAGAGCTTACAGCTTACATCAACACACTTTGGGATAAGACAGCCACAAGTGCAAAAGATGCTGTGAAAGGCACCGAAGAAGAGTCTACAGACCTGCAAAGTATGGCATCTGCTCTGGGTGAACCTGAGGATCTACTTGATAGCCAGCATGACGCCCCTATTATTAAACTGATTAACTCAATCCTGATGCAAGCCGCTAAAGAAGGTGCATCAGATATTCACATTGAACCATCTGCCAAACAAGTAAGCGTACGCTTCCGTGTTGATGGTGTGATGCACACAGTGATTACGCCTTCAGCGAAACTACACGCTGCAATGAGTGCCCGCCTAAAGGTCATGGCGCACCTTGATATTGCTGAAAAACGCCTACCACAGGATGGTCGTTTCAAGATTCGTATCGGTGGTAAAGATACAGACATCCGTATCTCAACACTGCCAACACAACATGGTGAACGTATTGTACTACGTCTCCTTGGTCAGCAAGACGGTATCCGCGCGCTTGATGCCATTGGCCTGCGCCCTGAACAACAAGCACAAATGGAAGGCTTCTTCGGCCTTGCAAACGGTATTATGCTGGTGAGTGGTCCAACAGGTTCAGGTAAAACATCTACGCTTTATGCAGGCTTGCAACATATCAATACACCAGATAAAAACATTGTGACTGTTGAAGACCCTGTCGAGTACGAGCTTGAAGGCCTTGGCCAAATTCCAGTGAACGCCAAAATCGGCATGACATTCGCCGCTGGCCTCCGTTCTATTCTTCGTCAAGACCCTGACGTGGTTGTGGTTGGTGAAACACGTGACCTTGAAACAGCAGAGATTGCCGTTGAAGCTTCTCTCACTGGTCACTTGGTTCTCTCAACAATTCACACAAACGATGCACCAAGCACCCTCACCCGTCTTATTGAAATGGGTATTGAACCTTTCCTTGTTGCATCATCTCTACGTGGTGTGGTGGCTCAGCGTATGGTACGCCTGTTACACCCGACAACTAAGGTGCCTCGCGCGCTGGATGCTGAAACGAAAAAGCTCTTTGACGCACTTCCTAAAGATGTACGCCCAAAAGAGATTACTCTATTTGACGCAGCCCCAAGTGATGACTGCCCAACAGGTTACTCTGGCCGTAGTGGTATTTTTGAAATTCTCAGTGTAACAGATAAAGTACGCAGCATTATTCAAGCTGGTGGTAACGACACTGAAATCCGTGACGCCGCTCAGTCTGAAGGCATGCTCACACTTTACCAAGAAGGTCTACTTAAAGCAGCGCGTGGTGAAACCACTCTTGAAGAAGTGATGCGCGTTACACGTATTCAGTAACCCTTGTAATCTTAAAATCAATACTTATATCTATTCCTATCAATAGGAGTAAATACGCGTGCCATATACACCAGAAGAAGCTTTTAAAATTGTTCAGCGTTACGATGACACTGTTATCATTGAAACCTCAGGTGATGTCACACTGGAAGAAGCCCTTGAAAAGAAATGCGCTTTCCTTGATGATGAACGAAAAGAGCCAGAAGGCTTTGAGCGCCATTACTGGCCTGAGGAAACCATCGCTTTTCTAGAAGAAAATGAAGGCGAAGTTGGCGTTATCTCTCTTGATAACGACCTACAAGGCGAAACACCTGAACAAGAAGGTGTAGAAGTCATGCGCCAACTCAAAGATAAAGTTGTCCACAGAGGCTTTACCCCACCAGATGTCCTCGTTTTTCATACTAAAAATAGTGAACAAAAACCCGAGATGATTCGGCTTGCACGCACGGTTATTAAATATCATGATCTCAACCAAAGGGGTGAAAACCCTCACCTCATTTCTAAAGAAGAAACTGAAGTCTCTAAGGAAGAGCTCTATACCTCCCTCTTCTCAGAACCTGATCCAGAGCGATAAGCATTTTACATTTTATGCAGGCTTGTTTATCATGCCTGCATGTCACATTTTAAATATACTGCCTTTAATGATGTAGGTGAAACCCTACGCGGAGAAACTGAAGCTGATAGCTTGGACGCAGCAAAGCGCGCCCTCGCCGGCCAAGGCCTATTTGTGGCAGATATTCGTGAGACTGGTCAAGGTATCAGCTTTGACTCTCTTAAAAGTTTAAACCTCCGTGATTTGATGAATATTGAAATTATGCCAGCCCGTGTAGACGGTGAAACTCTGGTGATTTTCCTTCGTCAATTTGCAACACTGATCAGCGCAGATGTCCCTCTGATCAAAGCACTAGATATCCTCATTGCCCAAGGCGGTAAACAAGCCCTCATTCGTATTTTGCGTGATATCCGTAAACATGTGAACGAAGGTGGCACGCTCTCTGAGGCTCTTGGCGCGCACCCTAAAACATTCTCTGACCTAATGGTAAACATGATCCATGCTGGTGAAAGCACAGGTACACTTGGAAACGTGCTTGAAGAACTTGCCACAATGATGGAAGAGCGCCGCGCTCTTATGAGCGATGTGCGTGGCGCCCTGACCTACCCACTATTTGTCCTTTTTGCAGGTGTTGCTGTGGTTATTTACCTTCTGCACAGTGTTGTGCCAAACATTACAGATATGTATACGCAGAGCGACCAAGCTCTCCCAGCGGCGACACAATTCCTTATGTCTCTAAGTGGCGGCATTGGTGCTTATGGTGCAGCAACAGCCCTCACTCTTTTATGTGTTGGTAGCCTTATTGCTATTATGAATAAGCGCATCAAAGGTATGCGCCTATTTTGGCACAAGCTGGCACTTGGTATGCCAATGTTTGGTACAATGGGTAAACGTCTTGCTCATGCGCGCTTTAGTGGCACACTCAGCGCTCTTACAAGTGCAGGGGTTCCTCTCACAACCGCACTAGCAATTAGTAAAACCATTACCCCTTTCCTGCCGTACCGCAATGCCCTTGAAGAGGTTTCAAAAGAAGTCAGCGAAGGTGAATCTCTTGCTGAGTCTCTTGAAAAGACAGAAGTGTTTAACCCGTTCCTTGTTAACATGGCTCAGGTTGGAGAAAGTACGGGTAAGCTTGATAAAATGCTTGGCCGCGTTGCTGAATTCACATCAAGCGAGCTTCGCGCACAAATCAAAACTCAAATGGCTCTTTTACAGCCAATCCTTCTACTTCTTGTGGGGGGAATGGTTGCCTTCATTATGATGGCTGTCCTCATGCCACTGTTTGAAATGAACAGCGGCATGGGCCTCTAGAACACTCAAAAGCCCCCTTAAGTGGGGGCTTTCTTTTCGTTTTATTGGTCCATCGCCTCACGGTGAATCACATGGTGAATGCCTTGGGAGATGTCTTTCACTTGCTGAAAGATGTAACTTTCACGAAAGTTCAACGTTGCCAACTCTTCAACAGGAACCCAGCAAAAGAGGAACTTTCCTCCATCTCGCTCACGCTTAGGTACACAGCTCCCTTTTGGGAGCTTCACCCGAAACATGGTACAAACTTCATGGCCTTGCATGCCTGTTTGCTTGTGCTTAAAAAAGCGCTCGCTGTGCACAGCCATAGACACATTGTCTGCCGGGACATCAATGCCTGTTTCTTCAAGAATTTCCCGAATCACACTGGCTTGAGTATCCATTCCACACTTAACCTTTCCTCCTGGAATAAAATAGTGTGGATTTTCATCTTCCTCAGCGTAACTCAGCAGCATCTTACCATCCTGCACAATAAAATATGCACAACGATGTATAAAAAGCTTTCCATCGACACGAACGGCAACATCACCTTGCTCACCAAAGTAGCGTTTCTTAGCCATAGGGCTATCCTCTCTCGGTAAAAAATAAAGATTTCTTGCCCCATAAGATATAGAGCGTTAGCTATATTATTGGTATGCTTAAACTCAATTTCAACTCTTGCACAATCCACACCTGTCGCATATGATGCAAGGACTTAAAAATTCTAGAATAAAAATAAGGCTTTTGACAGCGATGCAAAACTCTCATAACTCTGGTTTCACACTCATGGAACTTCTTGTTGTTATTGTTATTTTAACAGTACTAGGCGCTTTTGTTGCCCCTAAGTTTTTGGACCAACCAGAAAAGGCTCGCGTGACGCAAGCACACACACAAATCAAAGCAATTAGTGACGCTCTTGATATGTACAAGTTGGATAACTTTAAATACCCAACAACACAACAAGGCCTCAAAGCACTGGTAGAAAAGCCAACAAGCAAGCCAACACCTAAAAACTGGAAAGATGGCGGCTACATGAAGAGCATGCCTGTTGACCCTTGGGGCAACGATTACATTTACCTCTCTCCAGGTATCAAAAATGACTATGACCTCATCAGCTACGGCGCTGACGGTAAAAAAGGCGGCGAAGACGAAAACGCTGACATTAAAAACTAAAGACTAAAATGCAAAACCAAAGCACTAAAAATGAGTTTCAGCACAAACTTGTGCGCTTTGGGATGAGAAAAAACGCCTTAAGGAGCGCAGAGTACACTCCAGTACTTCAGCAACGTAAGGCGTTTTTTATTGCCCAAAGAAACCATTTTAGACACGGTTTTACTCTTATAGAACTATTGGTCGTGCTTTCTGTTTTAGCTGTTTTAAGCTCTTTCACACTGCCGTATTTAAGTTTCTCACCTCCAAGCGAGGAAGCAACACGCCTCACTAAACTGAGAGATGAACTCTCTACTTACCGCGCTCAAGCTCTACGTGAGAGTGAGCGTATTACTCTTATTATCAATGAAAACAGTACTGTTGATGTCTATGCAGGTCGCTTTTATGAAGAGACCACACTTGGCGAAGAAAAAGTAGATCCTAAAGAAACCTTTAAAATTGCATCTGGTTTTGAAATTTATAGCGCAACAGGAGACGAAGCTCCATACAGCTTACGCTTTGAGCCAGATGGCCGTAGCTCTGTCATCCATTTTGTTTATAAAGGCAATGTACTCGCATTTAACGGCACTGCCACGGCGCCAAGCATTATGCCTTATGACAAGGTGAAGCCATGAGGATACATAAAGCTGGCTTTACCCTTATGGAGCTTCTTGTGGTACTTGCCCTCACAAGTATCCTCATGACGGCTATTGGAGGCGTACTTTGGCAAGTTTCCCGTGGTGTTGGCCATGCAGAACAAGCGCGCACTGAAGCGCTTAACATTCATGTTGCACTTGAGCAATTTAGTCAGGATGTCTATGCCTATAAATCAGACTATGCCTCACTGGCTGATACAGAGTTGAGTTTCCATATTATGAAAGATGATGTGGATAGTCTTGTCCCTCATGGGAGCTTGCATGCCATCAAATACACAGTTGAAACAGAAGATGGTGTCACATCTCTTAAGCGCACAATCCGCCCTCTTTCCCTCGGTGTAAACCCTATTACAAGTATTCTATGGAGTGCACCAAACCCTGAAGAGAAACCTTTGGTTTTCTTTGGACATAGAAATGCACATACATTCCTACCTCTTTGGAATAACGAACGTAAATCACCACTCGGTGTTAAGCTTACGATTACAGATGCTAATGGTGAAGAATGGTACCGCACAGTACCGATTCTAACAGGCCATGGAGAACGCCTATGAAATATAACTATGGCGGTGTTCTCATTTATGTATTGCTTCTTCTCGCGATGCTTTCATCACTTTTAAGTGTGGCCTTTCAAAATTCTACAAATAACACGCGCTTGCTGGCGGCCTCCCTTCTCCATACTGAAGCAAGGCAAATGGCTCTTTCAGGCTTAGATCTCATTATATATGAGCTTAAACGGGACGGCAGAAACAGCGATACAGATAACATGCAAGACCGTTGGTATAGCTACACTTCCGGTCGAGATTTTCCGATTGAAGGCGGAAATATCTTTATTCAGATTCAAGATGCAGCAGCGGTCCCAAGCCTGAATCAGGTGATTGGTTATGCAAGCAGTGATGAACCTTATCAAGAGATGCTTCGTCGCTATACATCCAACGCCAACCTGCCTTCATTTAATTTAGACCCTGTGATTGACTATATTGATGCTGACAATGAAACACGTAGCTCAGGCGCAGAAGCATGGGACTATGCTGGAGAGGACATTCCATTCATTCCACGTAATGACTACATTGAAGGCTACGCTGACTTTGCACTTATTCAAGGCATACCAGAAAAGCTAAAACGTAAAGCTTACCAACACTTTTCTCTTATTCCTGGCGCAATGGAAGTGAATGTCAACATCGCGTCCCCTCACCTTTTAAAAGCTGCTCTTACTTCTGCAGAAGGCTTAGATCAAGCGATCAAATCTAGAAGCCGTGCCCCATATGAAACCCTCAGTGAATTCTTAAAAGATGTGGGCTTAAAAAAAGCACCGAACACCCTTTCTTTCGGTGTCAGCACAGAATACTTTACGGTACGCTCTGAGGTGCGTTACAATGAGGCCTATGTTGGCTTAGAAGCTCTTGTTTGGAGAGATGAACTCAACTTTAAAGTTTTAAAAATCAATTGGCTATAATACATGACGCTTAATACATATATTCTCTGGAAAGAAAACAACCAAACGCACGCAAGATTCCCTGAAGGGGATACACGACCGCTTGAGAAAAAAGAGAGTCTCAATATTTCAGGCTCTGGTCGCCGCGCTGTATTTATGGCCCCAAGTGCAGACTTCATTCGTCGTAGCCACCCAAAACCATTTGGCGAAATGGCTAAGCTCTACAAAATTCTTCCAGGTATGCTTCATCAAAGCCTGTTTAAGAAAACAAAACTAAGAAGCCTGATTGTCCCAGCAGCACTCCAAAAAGGTCAATTTTCAAGCTTCTCTCTCGAAGAAGAGCAACTTCAAGCCTTTGTAAATGAAGCAGGTGCACATATCTCTCCAGTGGTTCATGTGGTTCCAATGGCGATGGGTGCAATGCACTATGCAACAGGTAAAACTCACAGCATTGTTGTGGCACCAGAAGGTGAAGGCGTAACAGTCAGCCTCTTTACGCCAGAAAAGCAGCTTATTGAGTTTCGCCATATTGCTAAAAAGGCTCCCCTTCCAGATATCAAACAAACGCTGCAAGCTTGGACAGCGAATTTAAAAGACGTAACCGTTGTTAACCTCACCACACGTAAGGTGACAGCCCCTGAAGGCGCAGAACTTAAAACTGTTAAAACAGAAGAAAGTCCGCTTGTACACGGTTTCTACCATGCCTTAACTGAAGGCGAAAAGTCACCAATGCTTAATGTATGGGACCCAAATAGCATTAAAGCGCTTACAGCTCTTTCACAAGGGCTCAAGTGGCCTCTGCGTGTTGCTATTGTCTCTGGCCTTATTCTTGTGGCTTTACAAACAGCCATTAGTATGAAAATTGAGAGGAGTAATGCTGCTTATGATGGTGCCATTGAAACAGTATTTAACGAAGCACTCCCTGACACACCAATGGTAGAAGCACCACTGCAAATGTCTCGTAGAGCCAATGAGCTTGCCGTGATGACAGGGACAGTTGTTGGCCGTGAAGATGTCCTCCTTGAGAACCTTCTTGCCTTCCAAAATAACGTAAACGCTTCAGAACTCACACTGACACTCGAACGCTTCCAGCTTTCAGGAACATCTCTCAGTATGAATGGCGCCGTTGCAGGCCTAAGCCAAGTTGATATGCTAGAAACGATTGTTGAAGAAAGCTTCCCTGAATGGGACGCATCTGTAAAAGATGTCAAATTAAACGCTGGAGGTAAAGCAACCTTTATCCTTACAGCCAATGTAGATCAGGAGTCATAAGATGAAAGATAAGGTTCTCGCTGAGCTTAAAAAACTCAAAGCCAAAGACGCCAACAGCTTCCTCAGACACCCTGTGTTTAAGCTTGGGGCTTCACTCACATGTACTCTTGTAATTTGGAGTGCGCTTATTCCTACTGGAATGGAAACTCTTGAAGACGGCAAAGAAGACCTGAGCCAAAACAAAAAAGAGCTGCGTGCTCTGCGTGAGCTTTCAGGGCAAATCTACGCCCTTGAGCGTAAGCTTGTTGGCCTAGATGAAGGCTCTGATACAAAGCGTAAAGAAGAAAGCCCGCTGAAGCAGGTTGAACGCCTAGCCAAAGAAGCTAAAGTTTTTGGCCGCATTAGCCGCATTACGCCACTCTCAAAAGAAACAGAGTCAGGCCGCACACAAGGCCTTACAATTGAGTTTGAAGAAATTGATATGGCAAGCCTTACACCCTTCCTACATGCCATTACATACCGTAGCATTCTCGATGTTAAAGAGCTTTCTATGAATAAGCAGCCAAGCAAAGGTGAAGGCATTCTCAGCGCGCGCGTTGTTGCTTGGGAGCTATAATCAGCACATGATTATTAGACCAGAGACACATCAAGACATTCCCCTTATTTCTGAGGTCATTAAAAATGCTTTTAAAAATGTGCCATATAGTGACCAAAGAGAGGCTGAAATTGTAGATGAGCTTCGAAACTTAAAAGACTTAACTCTCAGCTTTGTCGCAGAACACAATGGAAACATCATTGGACATATTGCCTTTTCCCCTGTTCAAGTTTCAGGACACTTTCAGAATTGGTACGGCTTGGGCCCTATTGCAACAGTTCCATCAGAGCAAAACAAAGGTATAGGCTCAGTACTCATTAAGCATGGGTTGGAAGAGTTAAAAAAGCTAAATGCTGAAGGCTGCGTATTACTTGGAGAGCCTGCCTTTTATAGTAAATTTGGATTTCAAAACAATCCCGATTTAATTCTTGATGGCGTACCTGCTGAATATTTTCTTGCTCTTAGCTTTACTCACAACGCCCCACAAGGCAAGGTCACTTACAGCCCCGCTTTTGAGGTATCATAAAGCTCTTTATTCAGGTAAAAACCCTTCAGATTGCATAGCCCAAAGCCTTGCATAAGCACCTTTCTTGGCAAGTAACTGCTTATGGCTACCGTCTTCTACAATTTGGCCGTTATCCATAACCAGAATACGGTCCATCTGCGCAAGGGTTGAAAGTCTATGCGCCACAGCAATCACAGTTTTGTCCTCCATCAAAGTTTCAAGACTCTTCTGAATGTAGCGCTCACTGGCACTATCGAGCGCACTTGTCGCTTCATCTAAAATGAGAATTGGCGCATCCTTAAGGATCGCGCGTGCCATAGCAATACGCTGGCGCTGTCCACCAGAAAGCTTCAAACCACGCTCACCCACCATAGATTGATAACCTTTATCAAGTGAGCCAATAAACTCGCTCGCATAAGCTTTGGCAGCAGCATCTTGCACATCTTCAGGTGATGCATCCGGGCGCCCGTATGAAATATTCTCAAATAGAGTTCTATGGAACAGCGTCGTATCTTGAGGAATAAGGCTAATGTTTTCTCTCAGAGACTCTTCTGTTACCCCTGCAACGTTTTGCCCATCAATGGTGATTTCACCTTTAGAGACATCAAATAAACCAAGTAGCAAGTTCACAAGCGTTGTTTTACCAGCGCCAGAATGACCAACCAACCCAACCTTTTGCCCAGCAGGAATGGTTAACTTAAAGCCGTCCAATACTTCATTATCAGTCTTATAGCCAAAGCTCACATCTTCAAAAACAATTTCACCACCGCTTACATCCAGTGACTCTTCTTGTCCATCTGCATGTTTTTGTGGGCGTACAATTGCTTGCATCCCTTCTTCTACCACACCAATGTTTTCAAACACCTCTGTTAGAATTCCAGAGAGCCACCATGCATAGTTTACTGTTGTTACAACAAGAGGCAGAAGCATAGCCACATCTCCAGTTGTCAGCCAACCATGCTGCCAGCCATACACACAAAATACCGTACAGATCGCAATGAAGATCACGCTCATGATTTCAAGAAAAGCCCAGAACCATTCAATTTTATAGTTAAAGACATTATAGGCATGCGCTGTATCATGGATGGTACTTTTCAAGTGAACCATTTCGTAGGACTTACGAGCAAATAGCTTCACCAGCAGAATGTTACTAATCACATCCACAAAGCGCCCTTGCATAATACTTCCTGTATCCGAAGCTGTATTAGAAAGCTTCTGCACAGTTGGTACAAACTTCATTGTAAAGAAAGCAAAAACAAGAATCCAAGCAATGTATAAAAACCCAAACACTTCATGAGCCATAAAGGCAAGCACAAGAGAGCTCACAAAGTTGGTAAAGCTACCAATAACGGGGTCAACCGCGTTATTCCACACACGGCGAATGGCTTTAGGGGTTTCTGTCACCTTAGAGCTGAGGCGCCCTGCAAAGTCATTCTGATAATACGTCCAACTATGGTTTTGCATATAAGCTGCAATTTCAGTACGGATAGAGCCAGCCATACGCGGCATGCAGTAACCTTTATAAAAACCAGCAATACGCATCAAAATAGGCTGTAAAAGAATACAAAGCACAAAACCAACCAGCAGTGTTGGTCCAAGGTTTTGCCATACAGTTTCAGGTGTAGAGGCTGCAAAACCATCCACAATGTACTTAATAAACAGCGGAATAATAGAAATCAGCACATATGAGATACTGTGCAGACTAAACAGAAGAATCAATGGCCATTTATAAGGGCCAGATAGGACGGCAAAAAAGCGCCACACACTATTGGGAAGCTCTTTCAGTGAGCGAGTATCCTCAATATTGATTTGTAGCGCTTTTGGTAACATGCCTATCCTTTATATATTATGCCCAAGGGCCGTCAGCAGCTTTCTTTTTTGCTGTTGTCGTTTTCTTAGCTGCTGTCTTTGCTTTTGTTGCGCCATCAACAGAGGCTACAGCTGCCATTGTTTCTGCAATACGGTTACCACCGTTCATGTCCATCAACACCATGTTGCCATGCTGTGCGGCACCGCCAAGGGTATCCAAACGGTTTGTGTCCATAAGTAGACCAAGTGCTTGGTCAGCATTCAAGCCAGCGTTCACAAGCTCGTTCATTGCTGCACTCATACCACGAGAGATCGCTTCACGCATTTCCGCAATACCTTCACCTTGTAGCTTCTTAGACTCTTTCTCAGCCTTTGCAATACCAACAAGCTCAATACGCTTGGCTTCTGCAATGTTCTCAGCCGCCTCTTTTTCACGCTGAGAGGCAATAACACGGTTAAAGGCGTCACGTACTTCAACACTTGGTTGAGGCTCATCCACAAGTACGTTTTCAATGATATAACCAAATTTTGCAAAACGCTCTTGCAGTGTGTCACGTACTTGCTTCTCAATCGCGTCGCGGTTTTGGTACAGGTCAATCATATCCATGCTTGATGCTGTTTGACGTACATTGTTAAGTACGTAACTCTTAATCTGCTCTTCAGGATCTTCAAGCTCATAATGTGCTTTCACAGCGCCTTCAGGCTCACTGCTTGCGCGGTATTGCACTTTTACAGGAAGTGTCATGAAAGCGTTATCTTTTGTTTTTACTGAAACATCAGCGCCAATTTCTTGGAGCTGCAGGTTAATTGTGCCCACAACAGCTGTTAGAGGCCAAGGAAGCTTTACACTAAAGCCCGGCATACGTGCTGCACGATGCGGCTTACCGAGTGTTTCTAAAATTTTTGCTCGTTTACCCGGTGTAATGATAATCACGCTCGGTAGAATGTAAAAACATACTACGACCGCTACACCCATCCAAATTGCATAGCCCATTATTTTTCTCCTTATGCTTGCTGAGAGGCTTGTTCTTCAGGAGAGCATTCTGCGCCCTCACCCCCAAGAATGTAGCCCATACATTTAAGCTCAGCAATAATTTTATCAGCCGCTTCATCTGGTTGAAGGCCACTCGTGTCAATTGCAAGTTCAGGATTCTTTGGCGCCTCATACGGATCACTAATTCCTGTGAAGTTTTTAATAATGCCTGCGCGCGCTTTCGCATAAAGACCTTTACGGTCACGCTGCTCACACACCTCAAGCGGTGTTGAAATATGCACTTCTAAAAAGCCACCGACACTGCTAATCATATCGCGAACAGTCGCACGCGTACTTGCATATGGCGCAATTGGTGCACACAGAGCAATACCACCTGCCTTGGTAATTTCACTGGCAACAAAGCCAATGCGCGTAATGTTAATTTCGCGGTGTTCTTTACTAAAACCAAGCTCGCTTGAAAGGTGCGTACGCACAATATCACCATCAAGGAGCGTTACGCTGCGCCCACCCATTTCCATAAACTTGTTGAGTAGAGCATTTGCGACTGTTGATTTTCCTGAACCAGAAAGCCCTGTAAAGAACACAGTAAAGCCGCGCTCATGTAAAGGCTTCATGGTTTTTCTCAACTCCTTGAGAACTTCTGGGAATGAGAACCACTCTGGCACATGCGCTCCTTCAGCAAGCATTTTACGAAAAGCCGTGCCTGAAATATTTTCACTCTCGCGCTCGCCGACTTCATCACGTGGAATGTAAGCATGTTCAGACGGTACATAGAGCATCTCTTGGAAAGGTACCATCGTTACGCCAATTTCTTCTGCGTATTCACGCACAAGGTCCTGTGCGTCATATGGGCCGTAGAAGTCTTGACCATTTTCATCCTTACCAGGGCCAGCATGATCGCGACCAACAATAAAGTGATTACAGCCGTAGTTCTTACGAATAATGGCATGCCAGAGTGCCTCACGCGGGCCACCCATACGCATCGCAAGTGGCAGAAGACTGAGCATCGCCTCACCCTCTGGGTAATTTTCCATCACATGCTCATAGCAGCGTGTACGTGTAAAGTAATCAATATCACCCGGCTTTGTTACACCCACAACAGGGTGAACAAGCAGATTCAAGCCATCCTCTTCCATAGCACGTTTTGTGAGTTCAAAGTGTGCACGGTGCATTGGGTTGCGGGTTTGGAAAGCAACGACATCGCTCCAGCCCTTTTCTTCAAACTCGGCACGGACTTCAGCTGGTGTGCGGCGAATATGCGCAAAATCATAATGTGCAGGTGCATCCACACCAAGAAGTTCACCAGAAAGGTAAACCGCGCCCTCTTCCTGCATCGCTGCCACAGCAGGGTGCGCTGTACTTGTTGTCCCAAATACAAGTTCAGCTTCTCGCGCTTTATCGGCTTTAAACTTTTCATCTACTTGAAGAAGACCAATAAGTAAACCTTCATGGTCACGTAGCGCAATACGCTCCCCCATTTCAATGCTTGCTGCAAACTCTTCGCTAACATCAAGGCAAATTGGCATAGGCCAAACAGTGCCATCGCTTAGGCGCATATCATGGAGCACACTTGTGTAATCTGCTTCATTCATAAATGTTGTCAGCGGAGAAAACGCGCCATTCAAAATCATTTCAACATCACACAGCTGCTTACGCGTGAGCGTGACCGTTTTACTGTGTACTGCTGCAATTGTTTTCAGCTCAGATGCATTATGGCCTGCATAGCCATTTACCAAAGTTCCACCATGAGGTTTAACCAGTGTCATTGCTTTGACCTTTTTTCTTCTTATTAAATTTGTACTTTGCCCGCAGCAATAAACCCGCGAGGGTTATCTAGACCGTCCTTACCATATACAAAGGCTGTGCCATCTGGCTCTACCATGGCGCCGCCAGCTTTCAGGAGCACTGCGTGAGCTGCTGCAGTATCCCACTCCATCGTACGACCAAAACGTGGGTAAATGTCTGCTTCACCTTCTGCAACACGGCAAAACTTAAGGCTTGAGCCATAACTTTTACGCTCTGCCACTGTAAAGGCTTCCATGTAAGAAACTGTTTTTTCATCCAAGTGGTTTTTACTCACCACAGCCGTTAGGCCACTTTCCGGTACTTCACGCACAGAAATCTCAGACCATGTGCCATCAATCACTTTAAAAGCACCCTCATCACAGGCTACAAAACTTTCATTCAAGGCTGGCGCATGCACCACGCCACCAATCGGCTGCCCTTTATGCACAACACCAATATTGACCGTGAACTGGTCACGCTTATTAATAAACTCTTTTGTGCCATCAAGCGGATCGACAAGAAAGAATGTCTCACCAACCGCATCTGCCGCATGGCTTTCTGCGTTCTCCTCACTCACAATAAAGATATCTGGAAAATGCTGTGCAAGTGCCTGCTCAATCACATCGTTACCTGCTTTATCCGCAAGCGTTACAGGACTGTCATCCTCTTTGCTTTCAACCGCAAGGTTATCGTCTTTGTAATATTCAAGAATTTTAAGGCCTGCAGCCAGAGTAATCTCAAGCAGAGTCTCTGCCTGTGTACGTGTTAGATTCATTGAGTCATCTTCTTTTTATTAGGCCCAAATAAAGTAGCACAAACACAAAAAAACAGCATGCGAATTATGCAGTTTGATTTCTCGTAATCTGTTTGGATTTTTTTGCCTGTTACTTGGCTAGAAATTTACTTTAAGTGGCGGGAGTGACGAGACTTGAACTCGCGACCTTCGGCGTGACAGGCCGACACTCTAACCAACTGAGCTACACCCCCGCAATCAAAGTAAGCGCAATTTACGAGTATCTCTTGTATACGTCAAGCCCGAAAATACACATTTTTCACTTTTTTTAAGTATTTTTTAAAAACCCTAATAAAAACAGCCTCCCAAGCCAAAACTTAGGAGACTATTTTTTAGGCATTCTGCTTTTTACTCTATAAAAGCTGCCGCCTCATTCTCTTCAATTTGGCGCTCAAAGCCTTTAAGGCGTTTATGAATACTCAAAAGTTCAACAATAGTTGTCCAGCTATTCACCAAATACTGGAATGAGCTCGACACCTGCCCAAAGGCTGTAAGAATCTGTTGAAGCAAACCAAAGGTAATGGTTGCTGCAACAATTGTTGGAATCAGAATCAGATACGCAAAGATATTATCAGCCTGAATATACATACTCCTGAAAACATTAAAGTACATGTAATGGAAGTATAGGCGGAAGTAGTTTTTACGCACATCCCCAAAAAGCTCTCGCAGCGTCATCGCTTCAGCACGTGTGGCGTTATCCTCACCATACACAAGCTCTTTACGGTAAGCCGCTTCCACACGTTGGTTATGGAATTCCAAGCCTGGAAGTTTAATACCTGCAAGAGCAAGCAGAACAGTACCAAAGAGAGACCAGAAAAGCGCTGCCCAGAACAGTGCATTTGCCACCTCACCCACAACAGGGAGTTCGCTTACATACTCAGATAGGCCAAGCAGTAACGGCAGGAAAGCAAAGAGTGTCATAATACTATCTACAATCGCAACACCAAGACCTTCTACAATGGCTGCAAAACGCATGGTATCTTCTTGTACACGCTGAGCTGCACCCTCAACGCCGCGCACATACTCCCACTTACTTGTGTAGAAGTTTGTCATTGCTGTACGCCAGCGGAAAATATAATGACTAATAAAGAATCGAGAGAGCACGAACACAAAGATAAAGACAAACGCAATCTCTGCAAAAATACCAATAAGGCTATAAATATCCGCCGCGAGAATGGCGCCATCAGCCCCTGTCCCTGTACATTGAAGCCCTTCTGAATCACTCCCAAGCGCTTTTTGAACACAGTCAAAAAATGGACGTCGCCAATTGTTAATGGCAACACTGACTTGAACACTAAAATATGTTTTGAAAATAATCAGCGCAGAACCACCAACACTCCACCAAAACCAGGGATGGTTTGATATTTTACGCCAAACCAACGTTGGCAACAGCCAACACATAAAGCAAAACAAATAAAACCATTGAAAATCTGGCGTTACAAAGTGACCAAGGCCAATCACTGGCTGCTCTGGAGCATTAAAACCAAGTGTTACTCCCCACTCCATACCGTAGCTATACCAAACAAAGACAGCAAGTGCACTCCAAATAATCCATGAAGCAAAGAACCACCTTGGGCTTGGAAAGAATGAATGAAACATATTTTTATTATTCCTTAAAATTAATGGTGTGTAGAGTACCACAAGCTTAAAATTGCTGTCAGAAATTTTAGTGGGGTTGACAGTGTTCGTCACCATAATATATAGTTCAATATATTCGAACAAAAGATAAGGAGATGAAATGAAAACAACTTTCAGACCCTCAACAGAAAGAGGACATACAAACTTTGGATGGCTAAAAAGCGCCCACACTTTTAGCTTTGGTGAGTACTTTGATAGTAAACACATGAACCATAAAAATCTGCGTGTGATTAATGATGATAAAGTGGCACCAGGTGAAGGCTTTGGTACCCATCCACACCAAAATGCAGAGATCATCACATATGTGCTTGAAGGTGCCCTCGCCCACAAAGATAGCATGGGCAATGGCAGCACCATTAAAGCTGGCGATGTACAATATATGAGCGCCGGCTCTGGTGTTACGCACAGTGAGTACAACGCCTCGCAAACTGAGGGCGTACACTTTCTACAAATTTGGGTTCTGCCTAACATGCTGGGTACAACACCAGAGTACAAACAAATTAGCGTACCTGTAGAAAAACGTATGAATGCAGCAACGTTGCTTGTAAGTGGATCAGGCCAAGCAGACATCCAAATTAAGCAGGATATTGAGATTTACGGCGTTGCAGCAGATGGTTCATCTGATGTTTCATTGAACGTGCCTGAAGGGCATAATGCCTACATTCATATGGCAACTGGCGAAACAACTGTTGCAGGCAAACACTTAAGCACTGGAGATGGGTTAATTGTGTCACAGTCTGGACTTTTAACGTTCACAAACAATTCTAAAACTCAGGCTCTTGTGTTTATCCAACCTGAAAAGTAGCGTAAACTACTGTCAGGTTTGATTTTTAGCCCTGCTACACAAGCAGAGGCAAATACATATTTTTAGAATAAGGATAATAAACATGTCAGCAGAAGTGATTCAGAAGAAAGATTCAGAAACAATAACTCTTAATAGATATAGTGGCTCTGTAGGGCCAGACGTACTTGACGTACAAGCGCTTTACAAAGACACAGGCATGTTTACATACGACCCAGGCTTTATGAGTACAGCGGCCTGCCAAAGTGCAATCACTTACATTGATGGTGACAAAGGTGTCCTTATGTACCGCGGTTACCCAATTGAGCAACTTGCTGAAAAATCAAACCACATTGAAGTTTGCTACCTTCTTATGCATGGCGAACTCCCTGATAAAAAGCAAGCAGCTGAGTTTGAAAAAATCATTACTGAGCACACAATGGTGAATGACCAGCTTCAGTACTTCTTCCGTGGGTTCCGTCGTGATGCTCACCCAATGTCTATCCTTGTTGGTGTGGTTGGTGCACTTAGCTCTTTCTACCACGACTCACTAGACATTAACGATCCTAAGCATCGCCAAATCAGTGCACACCGCCTGATTGCGAAAATGCCAACACTTGTTGCGATGACATACCGCTACAACCAAGGCCTTCCATTTGTGTACCCACAAAACAAATACAACTACTCAGAAAACTTCCTCAACATGATGTTTTCTGTACCAGCTGAAGAGTACACACCAAATCCAATTGTTGCGAAAGCAATGGACAAGATCTTTATGCTTCATGCTGACCACGAGCAAAACGCATCAACATCGACTGTACGCCTTGCTGGCTCATCTGGCGCAAACCCGTTTGCATGTATCTCAAGTGGTATTGCCTGCCTATGGGGCCCTGCTCATGGTGGTGCAAACGAAGCCGTACTGAAGATGCTTGCTGAAATTGGCTCAGTTGAGAACATTCCAGCATACATGGAAAAAGTAAAAGACAAAAACAACAGCACACGCCTGATGGGCTTCGGTCACCGCGTGTACAAAAACTTTGACCCTCGCGCAACTATCATGCGTGATACATGTCATGAAGTTCTGGAAGCACTTGGTGTTGAAGACCCAATGCTAGACGTTGCGATGAAACTTGAAGAAATTGCTCTAAGCGACCCATACTTTGTAGACCGCAAACTTTACCCGAACGTAGACTTCTACAGCGGTATTATTATGCGCGCCATTGGTATCCCAACGAGCCTATTCACAGCAATCTTTGCTCTATCTCGTACAGTTGGCTGGATTTCTCACTGGATGGAAATGATGGGTGAACCAACACAAAAGATTGGTCGTCCTCGTCAGCTTTACACAGGTGCTGACAAACGTGATTATGTAGAGCTGAGCAAGCGCAAGTAAGCCAGTCCTCTACATAGTAAAGCCCTCTCAAATGAGAGGGCTACTCTTTAGCAACCAAGATCCCTGCCGTTCCAGTTATGGTTGTCGCACTTTGAATCACCTTGCTGCTATTTGAACCAGCACCACCTGTTACATCTGTGCGGTTTTGAAGAATAACTGCATTACATCGCATTTCAACAGCCTGTCCAGCAAGGGTTTCATTAATCTCTTCCATATGTTTGGGCACAGAAGTTAAATAGCCAGCAGCACTGTGCTGTACCATACCAATCGGCTTAAAAACTTTACCTTCCGGCAGAAAATCTTTACCCCAGAAGAATTCAACACCATTGATGTTCATCAGGTTTCCCCTTTTGAAAATAGAAAGAAAAGATAGAATTCTCAGTTAAAATATCAATTGTATACAGCACAGTCAAGGCAAAAGAAAAAGCCCCGCAGGGCTTTCTCTGAAATATTTGAAGCTTACTTCTTCGGAAGCATGCTCAGCGGGTTCACTGGCGTTGCGTTCTTACGTACTTCAAAGTGTAGTTGAGCTGTATCTACACCACCAGATGTACCAGCAAGTGCCACCACTTGGCCTTTCTTCACTCTCTCACCTTTTGTTACCTTGTTTGTATCGTTATGACCATAAGCCGTTACGATACCACCACGGTGCTGAATCAGAACAAGGTTACCGTATGACTTCAGACCATCGTCTGCATAAATCACCGTACCTGCATCTGCAGCGTAAATTGGAGAACCTTTCGGAAGCTTCACGTTAATACCTGTGTGCTTCACACCATCTTTCTTTGTACCAAAGCGCTTAATCAATGTCCCTTCAGCAGGCCACATCATACCCTTAGCAGGGATACCGCTTGCCATCATTGGGCTACGCTTAATAGAGTTTGTTTCCGCCTTTCGAACTGGCTTTGGCTTTTCTTTAGAAACACTCTTAAGAGCAACAGCTACATTGCCGCGACCGTTTGGCGTTTTTCCGTAATCAGCATGGCCCGGAGATACAGCCAGCGCAGTTGTCATTTGATCAATACCTTTGCTCGGTACAGTCAGAGCTTGACCAACGTTTAGTCCCTGCCCTTGCGTTAGACCATTTTTAGAAAGAAGTGTGTTGAGGCTTGTGCCGTACTTAAGTGCGATACGGTAAGCGTTCTCACCCTTTTGCACAACGTGCTTAGATGTCCAGCCGCCTGTTGCTTTTGGCTGAGTCGTTGCAACCGTTGTCTCAGTTACAACTGGTTTAGTCATTGTTACAGGTTTTGTTTCTGTTTCAGTACCGTACTTAGCTGTCAGGCTGTAACGACCAGAAGTAGACGTTGTTGCTGTCGTACCAGGAATCTCAAGAGACTGACCCACCATAAGAGCACCAGGATCAGTAATATCATTCGCTGCCATAATAGAATCTACAGAGGAGCCGTACTTCTTAGCAATACCGTACAAGCCTTCACCGCGCTCAACAATATGGTATGACTTTGCAGTTTCCGTTACAGGAGAAGCCGTTACACTTGGCATTGCAATTGTGTTCACAACCTTTGGCTCAATCACAGTAGAAGTTGGAGATGGGTAAGGAGACAAACGCCCTGTAATCACAGGTGCAGGATCTTGTGTCATACAAGCTGTTAGCCCTGTTGATGCTAAAATTGATAGCCCAAGTACAATGTTACGTTTTATCATTCTTCTTCCCCAGTACCCCTGCACTTTTATGCAGCGTTATTATTTTTATATTTTAGAAAATCGGCGCCCCCAAGCGCATAGATTTTCTATGCTCTTAATAAGAATTTTACCAAGACAATCCCCAAAATCAAAACAATAGAGCCCGCAATGGTGATTGGATAAAGGTTTTTTTCAATCCATTCTTTAAAACTGGGTCCTCCGCGCCACAGTAGCCAAGCGATCAGGAAGAACCTCGCACCACGTGAAAGTAGAGACGCAATAATAAAGCTAAAGATATTGGCATGTAGCAATCCACTAAAAATTGTAAATACTTTATAAGGAATTGGTGAGAAACCTGCTACAGCTACGATATAAATATCGTACTCTGCGTACCAGTCCTGCAATGTATCAAACTTATGCTCAAGCCCATAGAAGGATACAACGTATTGGCCCACAAAGTCGTAGCCAGCGTAACCAATCATGTAACCCAAAATACCACCAAGCACAGAACCTGCAGTACAGAGCATTGCATAGTGGAAAGCTTTATCACGGTTAATGATAACCATTGGAATAAGTAGAACATCTGGTGGAATTGGGAAAACTGAAGATTCTACAAACGCAATCATAAACAGCCAAAACGGCGCATGTGGGTGGTTTGCAAGATATACAACTTTTGCGTAGATTTCTTTTAACATAGTCCCTGTTTCCTACCTTGCTTCTGGCACGCCCTCTGCGCCAATGAGTGGCACAAAGCGGACAACGCCTAAATTCTTTTCTTCAAAACCAGTTTCTGTACGTGTGTAACGCATCAATGTTTGCAGGTCATCACGTGAATCTCCAACAGGAATCACAAGAATACCGCCAACAGTCAGCTGATCCAGCAGAGACTGCGGCACAGTTGGAGACGCAGCTGTCACCATAATACGGTCAAATGGCGCTTGCTCCTTCCAGCCGAGCGTACCATCACCCACCTTTGTCACCACGTTAAAAATACCAAGCGCCTCAAAGCGCTGGTTAGCTACATGGCTCAAAGATGCATGGCGCTCAATACTAAAGAGCCTACGTACCAAACGAGACAAAATCGCAGCTTGATAGCCCGACCCTGTACCGATTTCTAAAACTTTATGAGATTTTTTGAGTTCCAGCGCCGCCGTCATGCAGGCCACAACAAGTGGCTGAGAAATGGTTTGGCTTTCACCAATTGGAAGCGCGCTGTTTTTATAAGCATCACTTCTAAAGCCCATATCTAGGAAGATTTCGCGTGGCAATGCACGCATAACGTCCAGCACAGAGGTATCCTTCACACCCTCTTTCGCCAGATTATCAACCATCTGGTCGCGAAGAGCCTGAGTAATAGCGTACTGTGCTGGAACGCGCATGTGTTATTTCGCCTCAATCACAGTTTGGCCACCCATGTACGGTACAAGAGCGTCAGGAACAATGATGCTGCCATCTTGTTGCTGATAGTTTTCCATAACCGCGACAAGTGCACGACCTGTTGCGATACCTGAACCGTTCAATGTGTGGATAAAGCGTGTATTACCGTCAACATCCTTAAAGCGTGCCTTCATACGACGCGCCTGGAAGTCACCACAGTTTGAGCATGATGAGATTTCACGGTATGTTTCTTGAGCTGGCACCCAAACTTCAACATCGTAAGTTTTGCGTGCACCAAAGCCAATATCACCTGTGCAAAGTGTAATCACACGGTATGGCAGCTCAAGGCGCTTCAGTACCTCTTCCGCACAAGATGTCATGAATTCAAGAGCTTCATCACTCTTTTCAGGGTGAACAAGCTGAACCATTTCCACCTTACCAAACTGGTGCATGCGGATGTAACCACGTGTGTCTTTACCTGCACTACCCGCTTCACGACGGAAACATTGAGTCCAAGCGGCAAACTTGAATGGAAGCTCTTCTTCTTTGAACATTTTGCCGGCAGCAAAGTTCGTTACTGGAACTTCAGCTGTTGGCAGAAGCCAGCGACCATCCGTTGTTTGGAACAGATCATCAGAGAACTTAGGTAGCTGCCCTGTTCCGTAAGCTGTTTCATCGTTCACAAGCATTGGAGGCATCACTTCTGTAAAGCCAAACTCACGAGTGTGAAGATCAAGCATAAAGTTACCAAGCGCACGCTCGAGACGGGCAAGGTCACCTTGCATCCAAGCAAAGCGGCTACCAGACATCTTCGCGCTAATATCAAAGCGCATGCCGTCTAGCTCTTCACCAAGCTCGTAGTGATGCTTAGGGTTTGTCATAGACTTTGGCTCGCCCCATTTTCGTACTTCAACGTTGTGCTCTTCATCGTCACCATCTGGAATAGAGTCTTCCACAAGGTTCGGCACAGCACTTAGCACAGCCATAAAGGCTTGCTCAGCTTCACGCTCTTTGTCTTCTAAATCTTTCATTTGTGGACCAATAGCCTGTACTTCAGCCATTAGCTCTGCCGCATCTTCGCCTTTTGCTTTTAGCTGCCCAACCTGCTTAGAAAGATCGTTACGTTTGCTTTGTAGTGCTTGAAGATCTGTCATCACTTCACGACGCTTCTCGTCTAGCGCAAGAATATCCGAGGATGAAACCGAATGTCCTCTACGGCCATTAATGCGGTCAAACTCTTGGGGATTTTCACGAATCCAACGGATATCTAACATAGATCTCACTCTTTCATTTTTTAGGTTTTGTTTAAGATGCATTTCTGCGGTGAAAACTATAACAAGTTTTACTCAGGCTGACTAGAGTTTAACTCGGAAGATTTCTCTTTTTTCGAGGATAAAATACGACACAGAATCAGGCTAATTTCATAGAGAACCAAAAGCGGTACAGCCAACATCAGCTGAGAGGCTGGGTCTGGTGGCGTAAGCACGGCAGCCGCAATAAAAATAACCACAACTGCGTAGCGTCTGAACCACTTAAGTGTTTGAAGGCTCACCACACCAAATACGCTGAGAAGCACCAGCAGAACAGGAAGCTCAAACGCAAGGCCGAAGGCAAAGGTCATTTTCAGGAAAAACCCAAGGTATTCTTTAACCGATGGAAGTGCAGCAAGCCCCTCACCTGCAAACCCAAAGAAGAACGGCACCGCAATAGGCATCACAAGGAAAAAGCTAAACGCTCCACCGAGGTAAAACATAAACGGCGTTGCCACCAAAAACGGCCAAAGAATTTCAGCTTCATTTTTGTAAAGCCCTGGCGCAATAAAGCGCCACAACTGCCAAAGAAGCATTGGAAGCGTCACAAACAAACTACAGAAGAAACACATCTTCAAATACGTTACAAACAGTTCAGGCACTGCTGTAAAGATCATTTGAAGTTCACCGCCTTGTGCTTGCTTTAAGGGCTCAGTAAGCGCCTGAAATAGTGGCTGCTTAAATGCGTAAAACACGCCAAAGCCAAGGGTAAGCGTGAGCATGGCGTACATCATACGTTTTCTGAGTTCTAAAAGGTGCTCAACAAGAGCATCAAAAGGAGATTTATCCATTAGAGAGGCTTCTCCTCTCCGTCTTTTTTCTTATCGAGAGGCTCCATTTGTGGCCCCTCTAACGTTTCAGGCTCAGCATTCAGAGCATTTTTAATATCTGCCCAAAAGGCCTGAACACTTCTGACTGTCTGTCCCAACATGCGTAGTGCTTCTGGCATGTGCCTCGGCCCAACCACAAGCAGAGCCACAACCATAATTAAACCAAGTTCAAGAAGCCCAACGCCAAACATGACTTATTTTTTCTTGTTTGTTTTTTTAGTTGGCTTATCTTCGATATCATCTTCCGCAGGCTCTTTGCCATTTACGCCTTCTTTGAAAGACTTAATCCCCTTACCAAAATCAGACATCACACGTGGCAGCTTACCAGCGCCAAAGAGTACGAGTACAATCAATAGAATGATGATGAGCTCAGTTGCTCCAAGTCCGAACATAGTTTTTATCCTTATTATTTAAAATCTTTATAAATCAGCAAGACGTAGTTTATCTGTAAGGGCGTATTTCATAATACCCAACACCTCATACAGCGCATCGTGCGTAATGTTAATACCATAAACTGATGGGAAGAAGTGAGAAAGTTTTGCAGGGCCACGCTCCAAAGTAAACACTGGGAAAGGAATAGGATCCAAACCACGACCACGATACGTTGCAAGCGCGCGCGCCATATGGACCTCATCTGTCACAAGGAAAAAGCGACGCACATTACGTGTACGCACTTCATGTGCAATCTGCAAAGCACTCTCATAAGTATTTGTAGACGCTTCTTCTAGTACAACAGGTGTAACTTGAGCACGCAGTGTATCAAACTGTGCTTTAAGCACCGCTGCTTCTGATGGATGTTTAAGGCCTTCTGTATGGCCACCACTCAGCATAACAGGCACACGGCTACCAAGATGGTTTTGCAGTGTGAGTGCAACGGCACCACGCTTGTAGCTTTCATGACGAGGCTGCCAGCCAACATCGCCTACGTAACGCATACCGCCAGTCAGCACAACAATCAGGTCAACCTCTTCTGTATCCACATCGTTAAAGCGTTCTGTTTCTACATTCGCGATAATCGCTGTTGAAAGAAAACGGCCAAAAGCTTCTGTCGAGAAAATCCAAAACAATCCAATGCTCATGATAAGGAAAACGCGGCCAAGAGCCTTTTTACGCCAGAAAATAAGCGCGAGAACCATCAGAACCAAAAACAGGCCTGGAGGCAAAATCAGTGCGGTAATTACATCTTTCATGGACGGTAGACTACCCCAGCACAATGCGTGGTGCAAGCACAGAAATCACTGCAAATACCTGCTGCATAATTGGGCCCATCACTTGCCACAAAATCGGCTGCCCACCCACTGGAATCATAATAAGACCCAGTAGCACAAACATACCGTAACGCTCGGTTGACGCATACCAGTAACCAATCGGCCCTTTCAGCACAGCACTTAGAATACGGCCACCATCGAGTGGCAAAATTGGAATAAGGTTAAAGATCATAAGCACCACATTAATCTGCAAAGACATGAGACAACTTTGAATGAGCCACTGCTTCGCTCCACTTGAAGGCACAAATTCAATGCAATACATCACTGCAACGGTTGCAAGAATCAAAATCAAGTTTGCCAGAGGGCCACAAATGGCCACAATAATTGGGCTCCAGAGTGTATCCTTTAAGTTTCTAAAGTTCACAGGTACTGGCTTTGCATACCCAAATAAGAAAGGCGCGCCTACAACCAAAAGTGCCATTGGGATAGCGAGTGTACCAATAGGATCAATATGGCGAATTGGGTTAAAGCTTACACGACCCAGCATCCAAGCTGTTTTATCGCCTTGTTTAAGTGCTGCGTAAGCATGCCCAGCTTCATGCAGTGTAATTGCAAGAAGAATTGGAATCGCTCCAACTGATAGAAATTGGATAAATGCTTGAATATCAATATTCATGGATCGGCCTCCTAAGCCATATTATAATTATTTCAAAAAGTAATTTTAAAAAATTATCTTTTGAAAACACTGCGCTCACCCGAGCGTAAAAAACGCGGTTTTACTTGGGTTCCGCGCGTGGCTGCGCCAACAGTGCCGCAGCATAGCTCTTCGCCCTGTTATGCCGAAGAACTATATAATGTCGGATCGCTACCAGCAGTTTTAGTTGCTGTGTATTTTTCAGTGAGTACAAGATAACGTGTCAGAGACTCTTTGACAGTCTCCCCATCTGCACGCACAAGGCTTGGAAGCTTTTCAAGCTTTTGCATCAACTCTTCTGAGGCTTCTGGCACAGCTGTAAGTGTCTTCATTGTTTCAATATCAGCAGAGCACTCAAGTACAAGATCACAGCCCGCATTCAGTGCATTTGTAATGCGCTCAGGCACAGTGCCTTCAAGCGCGTCCATACCAACATCATCACTCACAATAAGCCCTCTCATGCCCCACTCTTTCTGAATCACATTCTGTAAAATATGCTGAGAATTTGTCGCGCAAGCCTTATCTAAAGCCGGATATTCAATGTGCGCCGTCATGACAAATGGGCACATAGCATTTTCTTTAAACGGTAGAGCATCAACGTCTAGCTCTTCCGCGCTCGCATTCACCACAGGCAGTTCCACGTGAGAATCGACAGCCGCACGGCCGTGACCTGGTGCATGCTTAATCACAGGCCAAACGCCGCCAGCCATATGGCCACTAATTACGGCTGAGCAGAGCTTAGAGACAACTGCAGGATCAGTATGATACGCACGATCCCCAATCACGTTGTGCATAATGTCATGTGCAACATCAGCCACAGGCGCACAGTTTGCCGTGATACCGTAACGAGACAGCTGCACTGCTGAGATGAACCCACCAAGGCGCGCCCATTCTAGCGCTTCTTCAGGATTCACGTCATATGCCTTACCAAAATCAGACGCAGGTGGAAGCACAACATCCCAACGGATACGCGCCACACGGCCGCCTTCTTGGTCAATAAAAATAAGAGGAGGATTTGTTGGAGACAGCTCTGCAAGATCTGAAACAAGCTTACCAACCTGATCAGCACTCACACAGTTATTGCCCTTCTGCTTACGGTTAAACAGAATAAAACCCATAGGACGCACATCTTCAATCACTGCCCTCACCTCATCAGTGAGCACAGGATCTGGAATGGCCATAATAATTGGACGAGGCTTTTTCGCCTCTACAGAGTTGGGGCTCATGACTTCACCTTGAAGCAACCCTGTCCTTTCGCACTTAACTTGTTACAAAGGCTCTGTGCAGCAGAAGATGATTCAGCCCCAAAAAACTTAACACGGTAAACATTTCGGCCCTTTACAGAAGCTTTTTCAACAAAAGGTTTAAGATCACTTAAAAGTGAGCCATGCTTACTTGTAAATGTTTTAATCGCCTTATTTGCATCTGCTTCAGAACCGAATGATGCAAGCTGAACACCCCAGTTTCCAGATGTCGGCGTCACTGTTTTCACAGCAGTCTGAACTGGCTTAGGTGATGTTTTTGGTGCTGCTACAGGTTTAGGCTTCGCCACTGTTTTTGTTTCCTGAGCAATCAGCGCCGCCATAGGGTCGACTGTTGTTTCTGTCAGGTTAAACTCTTTTTTCGGCTGCTTTGGCGGAAGTTTCTGCACATCTTGTAGAGATGTCACTTCTTCATTCTTCGCATGCTCAATCATCGTGTTCACGCGTGCTTCAGCCTTTGCAAGCTCTTCACCACAACGCACTTGGCCGTCTGGTGTTGTTGCACAAGTAATTTCGTTACCGGCTTTTTCAACAGGATTTGTTGTCTTAAGAAGGTCAAAGACTGCCATATCTTGATATGGCACATGCGCGCCCGTTTCTCCTTCAACACGCTCTTTAAGAGGTGTCTTCGGAGCTGCTATAAGCCCTGGAGTGATATCTTCTGCCATGATGGCATCTTTATTGGCTGCCGCGTACCAAACCAATGCAACAAGCGAGACAACTGTCCCAATACCAATCATTGGCTTAAGCAGGCCACCGCCCATATCGTAAGATTTTTTCTTCTTTTTCATCTTCTTTTCCTTATTGCTCTTACCAAGCATAAATATCTAATTACAAAAGTCTAACACAAAATGCTTTCAACAGCTTACATCTTCTCAGGTGCACTCACGCCCATTAAACCAAGCGAGTCACGCAGAACTTCACGTGCGGTTTCAACAAGCTTTAAACGAGCCGTTGTCGCTGTAACATCTTTTTCATCTAAGAAACGTACACTGTCATACCAGCTGTGGAACTGAGATGCGAGATCATACGCGTAAGCCGCTAAACGGTGCGGTTCACCAGCACTTGCCGCCTTCTCTAGGTGTAGAGGATACATCATCAAGTGCTTCATCAAGGTCAGCTCTTTCTCATGTGTGAGCGTGTTTACATCTACTGATGCATGGAGCTCAATACCCATTTCTTGCCTTTGACGGAATACGCTGCACATACGTGTATGAGCGTACTGAACGTAGAACACAGGGTTCTCATTGTTCTTCTCAATAGCCTTACCAAGGTCAAAATCAAACTGAGTTTCTGGCTTACGGTTCATAAACCAAAAACGCGCAGCGTCAGGGCCAACATCATCCAAAATTTGGCGCAGCGTAATAAAGTTACCTGCACGTTTACTCATCTTCACAGGTTCACCGTTTTTCACAAAACGCACCATTTGCATCAACTTAATTTCAAGCGCTTTTTTGTTACCAGTCACAGCTGTGAGTGCACTTGTAAGGCGTTTCACCGCACCACCATGGTCCGCACCCCAAACATTAATCAGGCGTTCATGGCCGCGGTTGAGTTTATCTGTGTGGTAAGCAAGGTCAGCACCGAAGTATGTAAACTCACCGCGTGAGTTCTTCATTGGACGGTCACTATCGTCACCAAACTCAGAAGACTTAAACAGCGGAAGCTCCTCCGGCTCGTAGTCATCTACAATTTTACCTTTTGGTGGCGGTAGAATGCCATCAAACACAAGCCCCTTCTCGCGAAGTTCTTCCATAATTTTTTCAGGTAGGCCTGTTTGCTGCATTTTGTACTCGCTGTAAAACTCATCAAATGCTGCAATGTTTAGGTCTGTAAGATCCTTCTTAATCTCACTCATCATCGCATCTACGCAAAATGCGCGAATACCCAGAAGCACCGCCTCAAAATCTGTTTCCTTCGTCCACTTGTCGCCTTCAGCCGCTTTTAGCTTTTCAGCAATCTCAATCACGTAATCGCCAGGGTACGCATCATCAGGAATCTCTACATTCTCACCAAATAGCTCACGGTAACGCAGCCATACAGAGTTTACGAGGGTACGAATCTGGCGACCTGCATCATTAATCAGGTATTCACGCCACACATCAAAGCCTGTTCTATCTAAAATGCGAGAAAGCACATCCCCAAAGATTGTGCCACGCATGTGACCGGCATGAATTGGGCCTGTTGGGTTGGCACTACAGAACTCAACCATCACCTTTTGGCCTGCACCCATTTTTGAAGCACCAAAATCTTCAACGCCATCAATGATGACATCCATCTGACCAAAGATCGCTTCAGGTTTCAGCTTCATGTTAATAAAGCCCGGGCCGGCAATCTCTACAGATTCAACTTGGTCCCAAGCTTCCATTTTACCCTTAAGGTCAGAAGCAATATCACGTGGAGGCTTGCCCACAAGTCGTGTCAGAACCATTGCAGCATTGGTTGCAAAGTCACCATGAGAGGCATCTTTTGGCTGCTCAAGCGTTACATTAGATGCATCTATATCTGGGTAAAGGCCAGCAATATCATTTACCAGCTGGCTTTTTAACGTATGGTACAAAGAACTCACGTTTCTTCTGTCTTTCTGTTATAAAATTTTCTTAAATTTGAAGCATGTAGCTACCGTAGAGACGCGCATGCTCACGCACTGCACTACGGTCAGTCATCATACTGATATAATCAGCAACCGCAAGTGCTTTTGCAGCATCGCTATCATCATCTTTCAAGCGTGCCAAAACCTTAGGCGGTAGAAGCTTTTTATGGTTCATGTGCGCATCAAACAGATCCTTCACAATTTGGAATGCACGGAAGTTCTCTGCATTAATATGACGGTTACGGTAAACATTCGCGTACATGAAGGTTTTCATCTCTTTCATGTTCTCAGCCATTTTAGGGCTTACACCCACCACCATTTGTCCAGCATTACGCACATCATCAACAGTTTGAATCTTCGCTTTGGTAATGTTGTGCTGCGTTGTTTTGAGGAGATCTTGTACATGCAAGCTAATAGACTGCTTAATTGTCTCCTTAAACAAACGGCTTTCATCTGCACTTGGGTAACTGCTCTGTACACGGTCATACATACGTGCAAAGTATGGTAGGCCGTCCATAATTTGACGGAATGTCAGCATGCCTGTGTGCAAACCGTCATCAAGGTCATGGTGGTTGTAGGCAATATCATCAGCAATAGCAGCAAGTTGCCCTTCAAGTGAACAGTGCTTTGTCGGGTCCATATCACTCATCAATGGGTTTTCAGCTTCAACGCCTTCGAGAGGGCCATTGTGCTTAGAAATCCCTTCAAGAGATTCCCAAGTCAGGTTCAAGCCATCAAACGCGCAGTAGCGGTTTTCAAGCTTACGAACAATACGCATAGCTTGGATATTATGGTTAAAACCGCCAAGGCCTTCCATGCATTCATCAAGTGCCTCTTCCCCTGCATGGCCAAATGGTGGGTGACCAAGATCATGAGACAAGGCAATCATTTCACCAAGGTCTTCATCAAGGTGAAGCGTGCGGCAAGCTGTGCGAGCAATTTGTGCAACTTCTAGAGAGTGTGTCAGGCGTGTACGGATATGGTCTGTTACCGTCACGTTAAAGTAAACTTGTGTTTTATGTTGCAGACGGCGGAACGCTTCACTGTGGATCACACGGTCACGGTCTCTTTGATACGGTGTGCGATCTTGCGACTCTGGTTCGCTAAAATCACGCCCTTTAGAGTTCTTCCAAAGACATGCGTAAGGTGCTAAATCTCTATTGTCTGCTTTATGTTTTGCCATGCGTGCTCTTGCCTTGCTTATTAATTTTCACTACAGTGATTATTAAGTGGGACGAAATAAGTACTTTATCAACCCCTAAAATACGTTTTGCAGTATAACGTACATACTGTAACAAGGCAAAAAATGTTACTGCACTTAAAGCTCTTTCAGAGTTCGCTCAAACGTAGCGAAAATAATGGCTTTAAGGAACCGCAACGCAGTGCACTCCTATGTGCATGAGTAGCGGAAGCAGATAAAGGCATGATTTGCAGCAAGTATGAGTAGAATTATGGAAAAGCTTTATGGTAAAAATTGCATTTGATGAACCTACACCACCATCACAAGATGATGCCCCTTCTGTACGCATTAGCGACATGGCCGCAAGCCGTATTGAGAAGCTCCTTTCAGATGAGCCTGAAGGCACAGTTCTGCGCATCAACATTACTGGTGGCGGTTGCAGTGGCTACAGCTATAACTTCAAGCTAGACAGCAGCACGTCACCTGAGGATATCACCGTAGAAAACGGTCCTGCCAAAGTTGTAATTGATCCGAACAGCTTTAATTTTATTAAAGGCTCAACGATTGATTACATCGATACACTAGAAGCCAGCCAGTTCATTATTAAAAATCCAAATGCCAAAACCAGCTGCGGCTGCGGCACAAGCTTTAGTATTTAAACGTAGAAAAGCAGCCCGAAGGCTGCTTTCTTTTCGATTTAAATTACCAGTCACCACCATAGCCGCCGCTGTAAACTTTTGTTGCAACAGCAAAGCCAACAGGGTCATTCAGAATGCCGCCAGAGAGGTCAGGAACCGCAGAAGATGTCTTCTTGCAGGAACAGTCAGCCTGTCGAGGGGCTGGCCTTGCACTTCCCGCACCCATAAACATGCTCTCCAGTTCGCAGGCCTCCTCCTCAAAGGATTGGTCTGGCACAAAGCTCGGATTGCGGCGCATATACTCCTCCTGTTCCTGATCATTCATAATCCACCAAAGAACCTGAATATTAACACTCCCTCCAGAATATGAAGAAGACTGATAGAAATCATAACCATCTACCGTCTTCGCACGCCAGAAAATGCATCCTTCTACGCGAACAAAGGGCACCGGCTTTCTCTCTTTAGGAGCCGCAGCCTTCACTTCAGAGGTCGTAGTTTTCACTGGATTTCCAGCAGAAGGCTGCGCCTTCACATCACCAGCCGAAGCCGATTTTGCAGTAAACACTGCCAAAGCGACACCACCAGCAACAAGACCCGCCAACGCAAAAAGTTCCATCTCAACCTCCCAAGGTTTGATAAAGTAAAAAGAACGTAAGATCTTTGTGATCTATTTCATATATGGGGATCATTGGCCCCAATATCAAGTGTAAAAAAGCAGCCGGAAGGCTGCTTTCTTTTCGATTATTCCGGACGGTATGTCGGGTTCTCTTCCATGTAGGCATCTTTATCCTTTCTGCTCAAACTCTTCCAGAGCTGAGTAAACCGAATAAATTTGCCTGTTTGGTGATTGCGATACTCATGACCTGCAACACGCGAGCTCCCAAGGTAGGTATAGCGCACCCCATTTACCGTGTACTCCTTTGCAGGGTTGGTAAATTCAGGTGGACTCCACGGCTCAGTCTTTGGCAGGTTTTCCAGTGCTTTTTGGCGCGCCTTACGACGACGTGCACCAAACAAAATCACCAGAAGAATACCAGCTGCTCCCAAAACAAGATAAGTCAGTATGTCTTGATCCATAACAGACCCCTTCTGTAGAAAAACGTAAAAAGATAAAAAGACCGCTCGGTATAGCAATAAATTCAAGAGACTGTCAACAATAAGCGCAAAAAAGCAGCCCTAAATGTCAATAAAACAAGAGTTTTAGAAAATAGCGTCTTTAATAGTAGAGTAGTTTTCTGGGTGAGAGAGCAACCAGTTATCTGTTAGCTTCCAATTGTTCTGAAAATATTCTGAACTCAACCTACCTAAAGGCTTGCCAGTAGATAAAGATTGAATATTAAAATCAGTATGCTTTGCAAAAGCAATAGCTACCGCAACATCCCAAAAAGAGTGGCTTTTTGTGAATGTCATGCCTGCAGATTGGCCTGCACATACTGAGTATGTTCCCTGCGCAGAGGATTCAGGCGAATTCACCCACACACCATTTACAGCACTGTCACTTTGCCAATCACGCCCTTTAAAACGATCGCTCTCTACAAAAACTTGAGAGGTAAGTTCATGCTTTTTAAGCGTTACTGGCTCAGAGTGCCCCGTTGCAATGTTTACATTTTCTATACCGTTTTCAGTACTCAAAAGAAGTTTGCCAATAGCTGGCATACATAGGCCTGCCATAAGTGGCTCACCATTTTTGTAAAGCGCAATAAAAATACCCCAAAGGAAGCGTCCCATCGCATATCCAGCAGTCCCATCTATAGGATCAACGACCCACTGATATTCACTACTTTCAAATACATCTTTTGGCGTACGCTCACCAATGCTTTCCTCATCAATAAGGGTTACATTGTCCAGCTCAAGGCATGGCAGTTTCTGTGCCATCTTAGAAATGGCAAGGTCAGACTCAGTCAGGGCGTCTGTACCGCCCTTATACATAGTCTCAATACCATCTTGTTTTTCAAGAGCAAAGGCGCCAGCTTCCAGTAGAAATTTAGTCATTGCTTCTTCGCAAACTTTAATATCTACCTGAGACATGGCACCTTCTCCTTTAATATTTAGAAACGTGCTTCAATTGTTGACTTAAGACTTTTAAGATCAGCCATTAACGCGTCGCGCTTCGTCTGTTGCTCAGTCACTACATGCTCTGGTGCACGGGCCACAAAGCTTTCATTCCCAAGCATACCCTCAATCTTAGACAGCTCTTTTTCAGCTTTCTCGATCTCTTTCTCAAGGCGCTCTTTCTCAGCAGCAAAGTCTACGATACCGTCCATGTTAAGGAGAATCTCAAGACCTTCAGCAACAGCAACCACTTCTGTCTTCGCAGCAGCTTCAGACGTACTTTCAAAACCAGATGTCTTCGTGAGGAAGGCAAGCATTGAAGCAAACTTCTCAAAACGTGCTTCAGCAGTTGCATCAGCCCCTTTCACACGTGCTGTCACATCTACCTTAGGCGCAACTTTCATCTCACTACGAGCCGTACGGATGGCACCAACCACATTCACAAGCCAGTTAATATCTGTCTTAGATGTTTCATCAGATGGAATTTCATCAACTTTCGGCCATGCCGCTTGCATCAGGTAACCTTCTGTCGCACCGTCCATGTCTTGCCATAGCTTCTCAGTAATGTAAGGCATCATTGGATGTAGCACTTTAAGGATGCTTGTTAGTACGGCACCAGCAACAGCTTTGGTTTCTGCCTTAAGCGCTTCATCGTCACCGTTTACAAGTGGCTTAATCAACTCTAGGTACCAGTCACAGAATGTGCTCCACATCAGGTGGTAAAGCTTGCCACCCACATCATTGAAGCGGTACCCATCAAAGGCCTCTTCAATTTCACCAATTGTTTCTTTCAGAACGCTGCACATCCACAGGTTCACAGGGTGTTTTGCCTGCGCAAAACCTTCTGCTTCGTTACCAAGCTGAATGCCGTTCATCTCTGCAAAACGAGAAGCATTCCAGATCTTCGTACAGAAGTTACGCCCCTGCTCTACCATGTGCTCACCAAGTTTAATGTCTTGGCCAATAGCAGATTGGTTCACAAGCGTATAACGCATGGCATCTGTACCAAATTTATCCATCAGATCTAGAGGGTTCATGACGTTCCCCTTAGACTTACTCATCTTCTGGCCTTTTTCATCCAGAATCATAGCGTGCGTGTAAATCGTCTTAAACGGAGATTTACCTGTAAACTCTTTCGCCATCATCATCATACGGATAATCCAGAAGAATAAAATGTCACGACCTGGCATAATCGCTTCTTGTGGGAAGAACTTATCAAACTCAGGTGTTTTCTCAGGCCAGCCCAGCGTGCTCATTGGCCATAGCGCACTTGAAAACCACGTATCAAGTACATCGTTATCCTGCTCCCAGCCTGCGCCTGGGCACTCAGCCTGTACTTTAATCTCTTCGCCTTTATACCAAGCAGGGATACGGTGCCCCCACCAAAGCTGACGAGAGATACACCAGTCTTGAATATTATTCAGCCAGTGGCGGTAAACTTTTTCATCACGTGGGTTTACAAAGTTCACTTCGCCATCATCTGCGGCTTGCAGACATTTTTTCGCAAGGGGTTCACCCTTCACAAACCACTGATTTGAAAGATATGGCTCAAGAATTGTATCATCACGCTCAGCATGCGGAACGCCGTGCATGTGCTCTTCTTCTTTTACAAATAGGCCAAGCTCTTTAAAGTCTTCAATCACCTTTTTACGTGCATCAAAACGGTCCATACCCACGTAACCTTCAGGGCAGTTCTCGTTCATTTTTGCCTCATGTGTCATCAGATTAATCAATGGGATATGCACACTATCTTTATGTCGCTTGTAAACTTCAAAATCATTAAAGTCATGCGCGGCTGTAATCTTCACCATCCCTGAACCAAACTCAGGATCAACATAATCATCAGCAATAATTGGAATCTCACGATTTACGATTGGAACCGTTACCATACGGCCAACAAGGTCGCCTGCACGTGGATCTTTCGGGTTAATAGCGATCGCACCGTCCGCAAGAATTGTTTCTGGGCGTGTTGTGGCAATGTTAATGCCCTTTTCACCGTTGTACTCACCGCCATCAGCAAATGGGTATGTGAAGTGCCATAGATGACCGTTCACCTCTTTGTGCTTCACTTCCAGATCACTCACAGAAGTCTGCATGTTTGGATCCCAGTTTACAAGGCGTTGGCCACGGTAAATCAGGTCACGCTTGTGGAGTTCAATAAAGATATGCTCAACAGCCTTACTTAGACCTTCATCCATTGTAAAACGCTCACGCTGCCATGCACATGACACACCCAGGCGGCGCATTTGTGAGGCGATTGTGCTGTGAGAGTGATCTTTCCATGCCCAAGCACGCTCAAGGAATTTTTCACGACCCATTTCAAAACGGTTTGTGCCTTCATCCTTAAATTGGCGGTCTAGAACAACGTGTACAGCAATAGAGGCATGGTCTGTGCCTGGTTGGTACAGCGCATCAAAGCCTTTCATACGTGCACGACGTACAAGCATATCTGGAAGTGTATTATCGAGAGCGTGCCCGACGTGAAGTGTCCCTGTGACGTTTGGAGGTGGCATCATAATCGCGTAAGGGTTCTTGTCGCCTGAGACTTCTGGTTCAAAACAGTTGTCAGATTCCCAGTTTGCATAGAGCTTTTGCTCTACGCTAGACGCTTCATAATGTTTATCGAGTGCCACTTTTCCACTTCCTTGTCATTAAATAGGTTTAAAACACGAAAAGAATAGCCGATTTATCAGAAAAAATCAGGCTTTTTTTACTGTATTTTCAGGGATTTTATTAAAAAGCAATATACTTAAATTTCGCTGAATCTTGCCGAAAGCTCATTTTGAAAAATAAGAAGAAGCATAAAGATAAAAATTCGCTGATAGGTTAGCGAAAATTCTTCTGTAGGAAGAGTGCAGGACGATGTGTATAAAATATACATGAGGACGAACCCTGCACTACAGAAGAATTTGCAGCACCTAGCAGTAGAGTTTTATTTGTCAGCGAGCTTTTCTAGCTCTTCCTTTACAAGACGCTCTACAATTTCTGGAAGGTTGTTCTGAATCCAACCTTTTACGAGAGGACGCAGTGCTTCAGCCAACACTTCCATTGGAAAACCAACTTGCAGACCTTCTGCACTTGGCAGAGCATTGAGATGCTTATACTGCGCAGCCGCAACTCCCGCACCTGCAGTAGCTCCTTTAAAGGCAGCAAGCACAGCTTCATCAGAAATTTCTTCAGCACCAATATCATCTAGAACCTCAGACATATCTTCTTCAGCTTCTGCCGCCTTGTAAGATTCCTGCGCTTCTTCTACATCACTTGTGTTTGCAGGCTTTGTTTCGCCTGTTTGTTCAAAGTGATCCACATCTACAAAGTCATCATCTGCACTTGATTCTTCAGATCCAATCTCATCGACAAGATCAAGAACATCGTCTTCGCTAACACCAGAATCTGCGGAAGCAGCTTCTTCTACAGAAGTTTCGCTCATAAGACCATCCATGGCATCATCAGCAGGTGCGTCACCAGATGCCGCTGCAGCTACAGCAGCAGCTTCCTCGGCAATAGCATCATCTACGTCTTCATTTTCAGCAACAGGGTGCATATCTTCTTCAAATGCAGCAGAAGTATCATCAGATGTACCACCATCAACCTCTGTTGCACTCATAAGACTTTCATCAATATCACCTTCAGGAATAGCAGGAGATGCATCTTCTTCAGGCGCATCTTCCTCAATTTGCTCAGCAAGCATTTCCTCGGCAAGCGCCTCAGGATCTAGATCATCATCTTCTCTAGTTGTCTCTTCTTCAACAGTTTCACGAATCGAAGACAGAATGTCCTCAATAGACTCATCCGTAGGTTCAACAGGGTTATTTGTCATGGGCTTTTATCTAAATTCTTATTATTTGGCATTAAAGTATCAAAAACAAAACGCTAATGCCAGTGTTTTTAGCGTGTGGGTTGCCTTACAAGAGAATGATTAGGCTTTGCCTAACTTGTTTGGAATAAGTTTTTATTTTTTTGACAGGCGCTGAGTAGCTGTAACTACTTGAGTTCTGAAAAAAAACTAAAAAGTTGTCCAAAGCAACTCTCTGTAATGCAAGCACACAGATTTTCTCCATCTATCATAAAGGATAATGTATAATGAAACAATATAAGAAAATGTAAGAAGATCAACCTATGAAAGGTTAAGAATAACGTGAAGAAAAACATTCATCATAACAATAACATCGAAGAACTTATCGATGGTAACCAACCCCTTCCAAAGAAAACAGCTGAAGAAGTAGCTAAACTTCTCACAGATGGGGACCTAACAGGTTACGACAAAAAATTTATTAGCAACGTCGTATTAGAGCTGGCACATACTGCCAAAGTCTTTGATCCAATCCGTACGAGACCAAAGGTTTCCATTTTTGGTTCAGCACGTACAAAACCAGACCATCCAGATTACATTCTATGTAAAGAGTTTTCTAAACAGATGGCTGATCTTGACTACATGGTGATTACAGGCGCAGGCCCAGGTATTATGGCTGCCGGTAATGAAGGCGCAGGTAAAGACCACGCCATTGGTCTAAACATTGATCTACCATTTGAGCAAAGTGCAAACGAGTTTATTCAAGATAGCCCGTACCTGATTACGTACCGCTACTTCTTTAACCGTAAGCTTACCTTTGTACGTGAAGCGGATGCGATTATCCTCTTCCCAGGCGGTGTTGGCACAATGGATGAAGGCTTTGAAGCCCTCACACTTATCCAAACAGGCCGTGCAATGCCTCAGCCGATTGTCCTTATGGATCACGAAGGCAGCAACTACTGGGAAAAATGGATTGAGTTTGTAAAAGAAGGCCTCCTTGCTAACGGCACAATTAGTCCAGAAGATATGTACCTGTTCCGTCATTTCCATGACGTGGCTGATGCGGCGGACTACATTAATAACTTCTACCGTAGATACCACTCTCTGCGCTACTACAAGGATAAGGTAATCATTCGCTTGAACAGCCCAATTCCGAAGGCGCTTCTGGATGATATCCGTGAAGAGTACAAGGACTTCCTTGGTGAATATGGTCTACAAGAAAGTGAAGCACTGGACGTTGAAAAGAACGAGCCAGATATCGCTCACCTTCCTCGCCTTATTATGCAAGCGCAGCGTGATAAGCCGGTAGACCTATACCGCCTCATCCGATCTCTCAACCGTGAAAACATTGAGAGTTCAACACGTAGGCAAGATCGCGATGAGCTGACACCACCACCTCCACGCCCTAAGCGTAACAAAGTTGGTGAAAACCGTAAGTAGGTTACAAAACAGCAAAAAGCCCGCATGTGCGGGCTTTTTTATATCGATTAATCTTTTGGTTTGCTCTGGGCTGCAATTTCATCAAGTGTTTGACGTACTTTTTTTGCAGCAGCTTCCATCTCTGCTTCAGTCGGGTTATACCCCTGCTCTCTCATCCGCACCTCCATACGTTTATGAGATTCTTCAAAACGTTTGGAAGAAGCATTTATACGCATCCGCAGGCGAATTCCGATAATAGACATCACAAACAAAAAGAGAGTCATAGGAATACCAATGACCAAAGCAATGATCGGCGCCCCAACCATAAAGTTATACGCAGTCATTACGCCTATCAGGAATGAGCCAAGCAACATAAAAATATAGATACCCATAACAGGCCTCCAAAAAACAGAAAAAGGATAGATGAAGTTTCCCTCAATCTATCCTTTCAATTCATTGCATACAAGGAAAAAAGCTTATCCCTGAATTTGCTCCGTCAGCTGACCAAGCTTCCCATCCACAAGCGCCATGTCCTCTGCTTCCACCATCACACGAACAAGCGGCTCAGTCCCAGACTTACGCACAAGCACACGACCTTTACCTGCAAGCTCCTTTTCAGCAGCTTCCACAGCTGTGCGTGTCTTATCGCTGTTCATCAGTTCAGCAGCAGCATCAAAGTTTGCAAGGCGAATATTATTCATCTTCTGCGGGAATGCTTTAAATGTTGAACCAAGTACAGAGGCTCTTGCGCCTTCTGTCTTCATTACTTCTAGGAATTTAAGCGCAGCCAGAAGGCCATCACCTGTTGTAGCATAATCAGAAAGGATCAGGTGACCACTTGCTTCACCACCAAAGTTGTAACCATCACGACGCATCGCTTCCATAACGTAGCGGTCACCCACTTGTGTACGAACCAGCTCAAGGCCGTTATCATTCAAATGCTTCTCAAGTCCCATGTTACTCATTTGCGTCGCAACAACACCGCCCCCTTTGAGCAGGCCATGCTTATGCATATACGACCCTACAGCAGCCATAATTTGGTCGCCATCAATTACCTGACCTTTTTCATCACAAATAATGAGACGGTCTCCATCACCATCAAGAGCAATACCAATATCTGCACCATGAGCTTTAATATGAGACGCCATATTCTCAGGGTGCAGCGCACCACATTCACGGTTAATGTTGAACCCATCTGGCTCAGTACCCAGGCGAATCACCTGCGCACCAAGTTCCCAGAAGAGTTTGCTCGCAACTTTGTAAGTGGCACCATTGGCGGCGTCCACAACAATGCGCATACCTGTCAGATCAAGATTGCCATCTACACTATTCTTACAGAACTCCATGTAACGGCCTGTCGCATCATCAATACGTACCGCTTTACCAATTTGGTCAGGGGCCGCAAGCACGGGCGGCATATCATCAATCAAGGCTTCTAGCTCAGTTTCATTTGCATCACTCAGCTTAAACCCATCAGGGCCAAACAGCTTAATCCCATTATCTTGGAACGGATTGTGTGAAGCAGAAATCATCACACCAAGGTCAGCGCGCATACTACGCGTCAGGTAAGCCACTGCTGGCGTTGGCATGGGGCCAACAAGCAAACAGTTAAACCCAACACTGGTAAAGCCTGCCACAAGCGCATACTCAAACATATAACCGCTTAGGCGCACATCCTTACCAATCAGTACTGTTGGCTTCGGGTGATGGCTTTTACGTTTAAAATAATGACCAGCCGCCTGCCCGACACGTAGAGCCAAGTCAGGCGTCATAAACCCTTCATTGGCTGTACCGCGGATACCGTCTGTTCCAAAATATTTACGAGACATTATTTGTCCTCACTCTCTTTCTTTGCAGCAGGCTTTTTAGCAGGTGCTTTTTTAGCTGCTGTTTTCTTCGGAGCCGCTTTCTTTGCTGGAGCTTTCTTCTCGCCTTCAGCCGTGTCAGCTGTTTTCTTCTTGCGTGTGCTTGGCGCCTTCTTAGCGATAATCTTCTTACCAGCAAACAAGTCTTTGACTTGGTCACCATCAAGCGTCTCATGCTCAAGAAGTGCGTCAGCAAGGTCATGAAGCTTCTTCTCATGTTTCTTAAGAAGTTTCTCAGCAACGTCATACTGTTCATGAATGATTGTTTCAATCGTCTCATCCACTTCGCTCGCCATACGCTCACTCATGTTTTTACGAGACCCAAGATCACGACCTAGGAATACGTCTGATTCATTCTCACCGTAGTTAATTGGACCAAGCTTACTCATACCCCAGCTACATACCATCTTACGGGCAAGACCTGTCGCACGCTCAATATCGTTACTTGCGCCCGTTGTAAACTGGCCAAGAATAATATCTTCCGCAATACGACCACCCATCAGCATCGCAATTTGGTTTTCTAGGTATTTCTTGTCGTATGTCACTTTATCTTCTGAAGGAAGGCTCATCGTTACACCCAGCGCGCGGCCGCGTGGAATGATTGTCACCTTATGCAGAGGATCTGTTGGGCCTTCAAGGTAAAGGCCAAGAATCGCGTGGCCTGCCTCGTGGTAAGCCGTTGTCTTCTTCTGATCGTCCGTCATCACCGCACTACGACGCTCAGGCCCCATCATCACTTTATCTTTTGCAGACTCAAAATCATCCATATCCACAAGACGCTTGTTACGACGTGCAGCCATCAGCGCTGCTTCATTCACAAGGTTTGCAAGGTCAGCACCACTAAAGCCCGGTGTACCACGTGCAATAACCTCAGCATCCACGTCACTTGCCGCAGGAATCTTCTGCATGTGTACGTCAAGGATCATGGTACGGCCCTTAATGTCTGGTAGAGGCACAGTCACTTGACGGTCAAAACGACCAGGACGTAGAAGCGCAGGGTCAAGTACGTCTGGGCGGTTTGTTGCCGCAATCAGAATCACGCCCTCGTTTGCACTAAAGCCGTCCATCTCAACAAGCATTTGGTTAAGCGTTTGCTCACGCTCATCGTTACCACCACCAAGACCTGCACCACGGTGACGACCAACCGCATCAATCTCATCAATAAAGATAATGCAAGGTGCGTTCTTTTTACCTTGTTCAAATAGGTCACGTACACGCGCCGCACCGACACCAACAAACATTTCTACAAAGTCTGAACCTGAAATCGTAAAGAACGGGACACCCGCCTCACCTGCAACAGAACGTGCAAGAAGCGTTTTACCTGTTCCTGGAGGGCCCACAAGAAGCACACCCTTTGGAATCTTACCACCAAGTTTTGTGTATTTTGTTGGGTCTTTTAGGAAGTCCACAACTTCAGCAAGTTCTTCTTTGGCCTCATCCACACCAGCCACGTCATCAAATGTCACGCGCTGGTCGTTTTGGTTCAGCATTGTGGCACGAGATTTACCAAAGCTCATCGCCTTACCGCCGCCCTGTACTTGCTTCATCAGGAACATGAAAATCACAATAAAGATTACAAGTGGAATTGAGTTCACAAGAATCGCCGTAAGAATTGATGGCTGATTCGCACTGTTATCCACCTTAATGTTCACACCATTCTCACGGAGCTGCTTCACAAGTTCGTTATCTCTTGGCGCTGTTGTTGAAACTTTTTCACCAGATGCAGCTGTACCAATCAGCTTATCACCTTGAATTTCAACACCGCTCAGAGTGCGAGACTCGACAAGACCAAGAAACTCAGAGTAACTCACCTCATTTTGGTTCATTGCACTGTTTTGTGAAATATTGAAAAGCAATAGAGCTGCAAGCGCAAAAGCCGCCCAGCCTAGAGCATTTTTACCGAACTGATTCAAAGATCAAACTCCTTCGTGTGTAATGTTATTATTATATTTTTCCAATAAATACCTGAAGGAGGCTATTTATTGAAAACACATCGCTCGCATTGGCGCAAAAGCGCGGTTTTGCTAAATGCTCACGCGTGGCTGTGGCAATACATGCCCCAGCACATTTGGTTTAGTAACCTAATGTGTTCCTTGCATCATAGCCCTGCAGGCCCCTAGATGCAACTATTTGTCACCCGTTTTCGCGAGAAATAGTACAGATTCCGTACTCGTTAGATTCAAAGACAATACCGCCGAGAGTACGCTTTGCTTTTCCAGTAGAAAGCGCCCCTATCAAACGCTGCTTTTTCTCTGTTCTTGGCGGATAAGGCTCTCCGCCCCAGTTCACGCACTGATCAATCACGCGGAACTGAATCTCAAGCGGAAGCTCTAAAAACTCATTCATATGGAAGGTGCACTCTGCTTTCATATGGCTGACTGAAGCCTTCCAAAACTGCTCCGCCCACTGCTCTAATGCATTGTTTGCGCGCGCAACTGAGTGGGCACTCGCCACAAGAGAATCAGAATTTAAAACATTATTTTCAGAATCTTGAAGAAATTTTCTCATCTTAATTCTTAAGAAAGACTCATCCTCATTACTTGGATCTTCACACCATTTATATGGCCCAGACGATAAATACTCACGCAGTTCATTGCGGCTTACATCTAACAATGGGCGAGTAAAACTTAAACCGTAACGCTCAAAGCTTTCAGCCATGGCACTTAGGCCCTTAACCCCTGCCCCTTTATTCAGACGCATCAGGAATGTTTCAGCCACATCATCTTTGGTATGCGCCAACCATACATGCTGCACAGAGGCGTCCTCTGCCATTTCCCTGAAAGATTCATAACGAGAGACCCTGCCATGTGCTTGCAGATTTGTTTGATCCTTAGAGAGATGAGAAAGCTCTCTTTTATAAAAGGAGACATTATGCTCTGCACAGAGACTTTCTACAAATTTCGCCTCATCAATTGCCTCACTCCTAAGGCCATGGTTCACATGAAAAACAACAAGCTTTTCTACGGGAAGAACTTCCAAAGCCAAATGGAGCATGGCCACAGAATCCCCGCCACCAGAAACAGCAAGCGCCACCTTCTGTTCAGGTGGCGCAAACTGAATAAGCTTATCTGTGAGAGACTTAAAGGGCATCAAGCTCCTGTCTCGCCTCGTCAGCTTCCTCGCTGTTTGGATAATCTTCTACAAGTTTCTGCCATGACCCGCGCGCCATGTCAGCTTGCTCAAGTTGCTTGAAAGCGTAGCCCATCTTCAGGAGATTTGAAGAGGCCTTCTCACCACTTGGTGCTTTTGTTAGACCTGTAGAAAAAGCAACAGCCGCCTTCTCTGGGTTATCTTGTACCAAGTACACTTCACCAAGCCAGTAGAACGCTTCCCCTGCCATTTCATCGTCAGGATAAACTTCTGTAAATTCCTTAAATGAAGTCAAAGCATCCGCGTATGATGCACGTGTAATCGCGTCATAACCTTTATCAAAAAGCTCTTTTGCTGAAAGCTTAGATGTCTTCTTCATTTCAGGTTCTGCATCAATGTTAGCATTTAGAAGCTCAGAGATTTCATCACTCGTGCCACCATGCTTACTTTCCATGGTTTTCTTCAACATCATTTTTCCCGCAATTGCGTTCTCAATATCCTGAAGGCGTAAATCATTATCTTCAGCAAGCTTTTCTAGCTTTTCCGCAAGACCTTTAACCGTATTACCAAGCTCTTCTACTGCACCGTAAACCTGGCGAGATTCTTCTTCTAGAATTTGTAGACGTGCCTCAAAATCAGCAAGTAGCGAACCACTTGGCGCAGCGTCACCAGTAGAATTTGTGTTTGAAAAGAGTTTTTGCTCTAGCACCATAAGACGCTGTTCCAAACGTTCCGTGTTAGCATCTTGTCCGTAAGCTGCTGTAGTAGCAAGCAAACCAAGTGAAATAGCTAGAATCTTATTTTTCATTATTTTTTATCCTTGTATCAGCAGATGTAAGATGACGATACAAAAAAGGGCTTGTTATGACAAGCCCTTTTCTAAATGCGTTGTGCTACAAATTATTTTGTAACAAGCATAGCACGGCGGTTTTTCGCCCAAGCTGCAGCGTTGTGAGCAGTGTCCATTGGACGCTCTTTACCAAAGCTTACTGTGCTAATCATCTTAGAATCCATACCAAGACCTACAAGGTAACGCTTCACGCTGTTTGCACGACGCTCACCTAGAGCAAGGTTGTATTCACGAGTACCGCGCTCATCACAGTGGCCTTCAACAACAACGTTCTTGATGCCAGCTTTTTTAGCGTGGCTAGCGAACATGTTTAGGTTCTTGCGAGCTTCTGAGCTTAGAGTTGAAGAGTCGTAACCGAAGTTAACCATTTTGTAGTTAGCAGCCATCTTCATGTCACGGTTCGTGTCTACAACCATAGTATCAGCGTAGTCACCATCGTGAACAGTTGGAAGGTTAGTTGCGCTAGCACCTACTGGCTCATCTTCAACGTTTGAGCACGCTGAGCAACCTGAAAGTACAACAACTGCACCAGCCATAAGTACGAAATTTTTAAGCATTTTTATATCTTTCTTTACCGTTATCACCATATTTGCGAAACCATTAGGTGCCACATTAACATAAGCCTATGCATATGCAAGCCTTTTTAGAAAAGGTATGCAAAGGGATTCTATTCCCCTTGCAGCACACTAAAACCATCTTCATCATCAAAAGTATAGAGATTCTCTACCTTTACCCACTCTAGTCCGTTGTTTTCTAACTCACTTAGTAGTGCATTGATGTCCGAGCTTTTCGCCTTACCCCCTGTGGCACGAAAACGGCAGCGCCATAAATCGCTCACAAGTTCAGTCTCGCATGGACCAGGGTAAACTTTTACACCGCGGCTTGACATTGCAGAGAATTTAAGTGCATCAGTTGAAGCACTTTCAACCTTACCACCAATTTCACATGCATCTTGTCCGCGCCAATCGAGGTACACATCCACACCTACAAGCTCTTTATGACGCTTAGAGATTGTGCGCTGTGCGTGCGTTGGCATGTTGAAGTTACGCTCCATCTGCTCAACACATTTCAGTTCTTTGGGTTCTTTACCAAAACGCTCAATCACAGCATCTGCAAATTGCTCAGTTGTGAGTGCCTTAGATTTATCTTTTGCAATATCGCCAGTGTGTGCACCGTCTTCTAGGGCACATAGCCATGCATTTTCAACTTTAGTTGCAATATCGCTCTGACCAATATGGTGCAGCATCAAAATTGCACTGTTTAGAAGACCAGACGGGTTTGCAATGCCTTTACCAGCAATGTCTGGTGCACTTCCGTGTACCGCTTCAAACATCGCGCACTTTTGACCCATGTTAAATGAACCAGCAAGACCAACAGAGCCTGCAATTTGGCTTGCAATATCACTTACGATATCACCGTAAAGGTTCAGCGTTACAAGAACATCAAAATCTTCAGGGCGGTCAGCCACAAGTGCCATACCGATATCTACAATAATTGCGTTTGCTTCAATTTCTGGGTACTCAGCTGCAATCAGCTTAAACACTTTGTGGAAAAGACCATCAGAGATTTTCATGATGTTATCTTTAATCAGGCAAGTTACCTTTTTACGGCCATGCGCACGTGCGTACTCAAATGCGTAACGAATAATAAGCTCACTACCAGAACGAGACAGAAGTTTCACACTGTGGCACGTGTCACGTGTTTGACGGTACTCAACACCAGAGTATAGATCCTCTTCGTTTTCACGCACAATCACCATATCGATATCTTCGTGCTTACTGCCAACATATGGCTGGTACGTTTTTACCGGACGTACGTTTGCAAATAAGCCAAGTGATTTACGGAGCGTTACGTTTACACTTTTGTAACCACCACCTTGTGGCGTTGTAATTGGCGCTTTAAGGAAAACTTTTGTACGTGCGATAGATTCCCACGTCTCTTCACCAATACCGTTGTTAAAGCCAGAAAGAAACTTCTTCTCACCAATCGTTACATACTCAGGATCAATACGCGCACCCGCAGCTTCAATAATTTTCATTGTTGCTGCCATAATTTCTGGGCCGATACCGTCCCCTTCTGCAACTGTAATTGGTACTAGATTTGACACTTATAGTCCCCCTTCATCTGACATGTTAAATTCCATAATCTCTAAACCTTCACGAATCCCCTTTAGGTCATCCCAACCATTACCTGTAGATTTTGAATCCTCATACTGCCCTTTCATTTGGCGGTACACTTCGTCCTCAATATCTTTTAGGTAAGCTTCTTCATCGTAAATGTAGTTTACAGGCTTTTTCGTCTTTTCAGCTTCTGCCGCTTTTTCTGTGCTATCAGCAGCTTGCAGAAGAATGTTTCTTAAACGATCTTCACGGCTTCCTGTTTCAACTGGTGTATTTTCGCGCACAGGATGCTGCTGCACAGCTGGTGCAATTTGCACATCTTCTGTACGTACAACAGTTTCACGCTGAATTGGTTTTTCCACCATGATAGGCTTACCAATCGGCTGACGCTCCAAGGCTTGGTCATGATGCGCCCCTTCTCTCACCTGCATAATTTGCTCGGCAACGCTTTCAGTATGCGCTTCTACACCGCGTGCAAGATCACGAGATTCTGTAATTTCTACAGGCTGTACAGGGCGACGAATTTTATTAATAGCCTCTGCCGTATCTGGTGCTGCCGCCGGCGTTGTTGGTTGAAGCGCAGGACCAGGAATATCTGTCGCGTACGGATCATGCTTTTCATTCAAATGTGTGTAATGCGTCAGTTCCATCTGCTTTTGTGGCACAGATTTAACAAGCTGACGGTAATGCCCTGGGTAATGGTACACTGGACGTTGCTTTACACCATGGAAGCCAGCATAAGCTGGACGTTGACCAATAGGCCTTGTGTCTGTAATCACCATACGGTGTAGCCACTCACCACGGTCTTGCTCCTCTGTTGTGAGCACAACATTAAGCGGTCCGTATTGAATCTGTTTGTTTATGCGCTTAAAGAATGTTTGCTGAATACTTCCTGCAGCCTCTGGCGTTGCATAAAGGAGTGCTGAAAGAAGAAACTCATTTGCGATACGAATATCATCTTTAATGGTTGGACTGTCAGGACGTTCACGCCAAAGTACACGAACCTGATCCACTTCTTGCTGCGTTTGATTAACAAGCAACGTTGACGTATTCCAAGGGCCACCATGACACCCATAATCATACTGAACACGTGTTCCCACCTGCCCGCGGCTTTCCCACTTACATGGGGCATACTTACGCGTATGCTCTACATAAGATCTAAAATCACCAAGTGAGATCAGATCATTATAGTCAGGGTACATGTAATGTGAGCCACAGCCAGATAGCGCTGCGCCCATAAGTCCAAGATATAAAGTATGTTTACGTATCAAAAGAGCTCTATTCTTTTATTGTTATCGCCCAAAAGCATAAGCGAGGCCGAAGCCTCGCTCAAGTGTTTTATTGTGCTAGACAATCTCTCGCTGCATGAATTGCGGCTGTGAGATCACCGGATTTACCGCCAGCCATCGCCATATCTGGGCGACCGCCACCTTTACCACCAACCGTTGCAGCAGCAGCATTTACCAGATCTCCTGCTTTTACTTTTTGAGTCAAGTCTTGTGTGACACCTGCAACAAATGTGGACTTGCCATCATTTTCAGTCGCAAGAACGACCACACCACTCCCAATACGGTTTTTAAGGTCATCAACCATTTCACGTAGAAGCGCCGGCTCAATAGAATCAAGCACAGAACTCACAAACTTCATGCCGCCAATATCTTCAGCAGATGATGTTAGGTCAGCGCCAGCATTACCGCCACCTTTCTTCGCTTCCTTAAGATCGGCTTCTAGCTTCTTTTTATCAGCTTGCAGTGCTGCAATACGCTCAGGCAGTTCACCTACAGATGTTTTGAGTGAGTCAGCCATCTTCTTCATGTTTTGCTCGTAACCACGCAGAAGGTTAAATGCGCCCTCACCTGTTACAGCTTCTACGCGGCGTACACCTGCACTAATTGCACTTTCAGATGTGAGCTTAAACAGACCAATATCACCTGTGCGCTTCACGTGAGTACCACCACACAGCTCAACAGATTCCATAACAGCCTCATCGCCCATAAACACAACACGGACATCGTCGTCGTACTTTTCACCGAAGAGTGCCATAGCGCCCATTTCAACCGCTTTATCTTTATCCATCACACGTGTTTCTACCGGCAGGTTCGCACGAATCATACCGTTTACACGGTCTTCAATTTTTGTGATTTCCTCAGCTGTCATCGCTTTTGGTTGCGAGAAGTCAAAACGCAGACGGTCTTCACTTACAACAGAACCTTTCTGGAACACGTGATCACCAAGCGTCTCTTGTAGAGCTTTGTGCATCAAGTGCGTTGCAGAGTGGTTTGATACAATTGCTTTACGGCGTTCTGCATCAACGTTCATCAAAAGGTCAGTGCCTACAGAAAGAGAACCAGACTCAACAGTAATGCTATGGATGAACATACCGTCTAACACTTTCTGTGTATCTGTCACTTTCACAGAGCCGCCTTCAAATGTCACGACACCTGTGTCACCAACTTGACCACCAGACTCAGCGTAGAAAGGCGTTTGACCCACAACAAGGAAACCTTTATCGCCAGCATTCATTGTCTCTACTGATGCGTCATCCTTAACAAGTGCAACCACTTGAGACTCAGCTTCTGTCCCTGTGTAACCAAGGAACTCAGTCGCTTCAACCTTGTCTTTTAGCTCGTACCAAACATCAGCAAGGGCCGTTTGACCAGTTCCACCCATGCCAGCACTACGCGCACGCTCTTTTTGAGCCTGCATAGAGTTTGCAAAACCTTCTTCATCAACCGTTACACCGCGAGATTTAAGCACATCCGCAGTTAGGTCCATTGGGAAGCCGTATGTATCATAAAGCTTAAAGGCTACTTCACCAGCAAGCGTGTCACCTTCTTTCAGGCCGTTACTTTCTTCATCAAGAATCTTTAGACCTTGAGACAGAGTTTTACTAAAACGATTCTCTTCAAGTTCAATTACATCCTTCGCCATTGGCGCCGCACGAGTCAGTTCAGGATAAGCCTCACCCATCACATCAACAAGTGTCGGTACAAGTTTGTTAATAAATGGCTTATTTACACCAAGAAGATGACCATGACGCATAGCACGACGCATAATACGACGCAGTACGTAACCGCGGCCTTCGTTACTTGGCATCACACCATCCACAAGCAGGAATGTCATGGCACGCAGGTGGTCTGCGAGCACACGCAGGCTTACATCGCTCTCTGTGTCCCGCCCATATGTGACACCTGAAAGCTGACCAGCTTTTTGGATGATAGATTGGAAAATATCAGTGTCGTAGTTACTCTTTACGCCCTGTGCCACACACATCAGACGCTCAAGACCGGCACCAGTATCAATGTTCTTCATCGCAAGTGGAAGCTTGTCACCATTCGGCTGAAGATCAAACTGTGTGAAAACAAGGTTCCAGATTTCCATAAAACGGTCGCCGTCTTCATCTGGCGTACCCGGGCGGTCTCCTGGTACATCTGCGCCAAGGTCGTAAAACACCTCGGTACATGGGCCACACGGTCCTGTATCCCCCATTGTCCAGAAGTTATCTGATGTAGCAATGCGAATAATATCTTTATCAGCCACACCAATCTTCTTGTTCCAAATGTCAAACGCTTCATCATCATCGTGATAAATCGTTACGCACATTTTAGATGGATCTAGGTTCAGGCGCTCTGTAAGAAGCTGCCATGCCCAAGTGATAGACTCTTCTTTAAAGTAGTCTCCAAATGAGAAGTTACCTAGCATTTCAAAGAATGTGTGGTGACGGGCTGTATGCCCTACGTTTTCTAGGTCATTGTGCTTACCACCGGCACGCACACAACGTTGAGAGCTGGCGGCTCGTGTGTATCCGCGTTTTTCGACACCAGTAAACATGTTTTTAAACTGAACCATTCCTGAGTTTGTGAACATCAGGGTTGGGTCGTTACTGGGTACAAGTGAACTACTTGGAACAATTTCATGTCCCTGCTCTTCAAAGAATTTCAAGAATTCTCTACGGATATCTGCACCTGTCTGCATGACCTATACTCTTTTCATTTATGATTTTAGTTAATCACTGTACAAGGGAATTGAAACAGATAAACACCTATCTCGGCGCGCCAAGCCAGCAAATGTTTTCAGCGCCATCCGTTCCGATAGGTGTTTGTGGAAGACAAAGTGTAAACGTTGTCCCTTCCCCAACAGTAGAGGAAACTTTAACATAGCCGCCCATATTCGCAACTGCTTTCTGCACAAATGCAAGGCCCATCCCACTTCCTTCGCCAAATTCACTATCACGAGACTGCAAGCGCTTAAAGGGCTGAAAGGCTGTTTCAATATGTTCTTCTGGAATCCCTACACCGTTATCAGAAACAGTAATTAAATGCACGCCCACCTCTTCTTTATGCTTAACAACAACTTCAGGTGTTTCATTTAGGTTATATTTCAAACCATTCGTAATAAGGTTGCGCAGTACCAAATCCATTAGAACCGCATAAGAAGTAATCTCTTTTTGACCTTCAAATTTAATTGAAGCGTTGTTCTCAATCATAGAGCGTTGATTATCAAGACGGATATTCCAAACAACCTCTTCAAGGTCTAAGAGTTTAATAGAGTCTTCCATACGCCCGATTTTTGCGTAATCAAACAAACCAGAAAGAATGCCCTCCATACGCTTTGTCATCTTCATGATTGAATCTAAGCGGTCCATACCTGCATCATCAAGCTCGTCTTCATAGTCCTCTTTCATAAATTGAGAGAAGTTATAAATGCCTCGAAGCGGCTCTCGAAGGTCATGAGAAGCGACACGAGCAAAGTTCTCAAGCTCTTCATTTGAGCGTTTCAATTCAAGATTATAGCGCTCTAAGTTTTTCTCGTACTCAATGCGAAGGCTTACATCCCGAAGAATCGCGGAATACAAAGCATTGTCTTGTCCACGATTATAAATCTCACTCAAAGTGACTTCCATTGGCACATGTGTTCCATTCTTGCTCAACCCCGTTACATCTCGCGCAGTGCCAATCATTTCCTTTTCACCCGTTTCAAAATATGCCTGAATGCGCTCTGCCATGTATTTTGCATCTTTCGGCGTCAACATTGTCATCACGCTTTCACCAATCGCCTCAACGGCCTTAAAGCCAAACATGCGCTCAGCAGCTCTGTTGAATGACTTAATATTCCCAAACCCATCAACGGTAATAATACCGTCTTCTGCAGTATCAAGAATGGCGTGAAGTTGCGCGCTCATTTCAATCATTTGAGTTTCATATTGATGACGTGCATTAATATCTTGAATCTGTGAAATAAAGAACATTGGGTTTCCAGTATCATCTCGCACAATGGCAACAGATAAATGTCCCCAAATCACTTCACCACCTTTTCTAATGTAGCGCTTTTCCATGCTGTATTTATCACGTTTACCTGTAATGCAATCATTCACAAGTTTCAGATCAAGCTCAAGATCCTCAGAGTAAGTGAGCTGCTGGAAATCCATATCCATGAACTCTTTTTCATCATAGTCAAACATCTGACAAAGAGACTTGTTCACTTTAAGCCATCGACCATTCAAATCTACTATGGCCATACCATGAGCAGCACCCTCAAGGGCTTGCTGAAACATCTCTTGAGATTTTTGAAGTTCCTTCTCTCTTTCCATTTCTTGAATATAAAAAGAAATTCTCTCTCTTAAGAGTTTAATAAATTTGATTTCGTGATCAGAGAAATCCTTCTTTCTTTTATTATCAGAAGAAAAGCCAAGCGTACCATAAAGTTTTTCGCCATTATAAATAGGAATACCGATATAGCATGCAAGCCCTACCTTGCAACCATCAATAAACACAGTCCCTTCTGTATCGTGTTCATGCACAAGGCGTTCACGTTTCAGAACTGTTCCACAAAATGTATCGCCATGAGGGAAAATAGCACCTGGAGCTACCCCATCACTATGTGCAAAGCGCACTTCACACTCATCATTTTCTGTCTTTGTCACAAAAGCATGCATGGTTCCAAAATATGTATTCCCAATTTCTAAAAGCTTATTCATTTTCTCATGCATTGGCTTGTTGGCTGAAGTAATGGCCGCCACATCATCCATGGCAAGGGCATACTTTTTCGCTTCCGTAATATCTCGACCAACACATAACAGATAAATATTACCCTCAAACTCAAAACGTGTTTTTTGAACGCTGTAATAAAGAAGCTCTCCTGTCTTTGGACTGTGCAGCCCTACATCCGAACGCTCATGACCTGCAATAAATGAAGCTTCGTCTTTTGCAATAAACCGCTCTTGCTCTTCTTCGGAGTAAGCGTCAAATGTTGTCTGACCAATAACAGACTTTGCTCCGCCTTCATGCAATGCGAAGAAAGCTTCATTCGCATCGACAATAATACTGTTTTTATCCTTAATAAAGATCAGATCTTCTGTTGCATCTAGAACAGCACGCCAGTACGGATGTTCACGGAGAGGAGAATTTTTCGGCATTATTTTTATAGTCTAATTTTATTTTCTACTGCTGGTAGTCTATACTATTTCCATGATGACACAAAATCACTGGAACAATAGACAATACGTTTTGATGCATGATGACCATGCATGCGCTGCCAATTGGTCACAACAGACATCTCTAGAACATCTGATATTCCCTCTCTCAGGGCCAGATTTAACTCTTTTAACAGCTGATGCGATTCTTATTCTCGTTGAGCCTAGCAAAGATCAGGTTGAAAGTATTATAAAAAAATGCCCTCACAACCCTTTGTTTGTGATAGGCGAAAATGCACAGTATGCCTCTCACCGTATTTGGGCCAAATTGCCTAAAGCATTTTTAGACGGTGATGAGTACCTTAATAAAACCTTCCTCCCATTATGGAGAGACGGCGTTCTTATGCCATCAGACGATGTAGGAGCATTCAAAAGTGCCAAGTTTTAACGTATGGATTGTTGATGATAACCCAGACGACATTGAGCGTATTACAAGGTCTTGCCGCAAGACTGATTGCCAACCTGAATTCACAGTATTTGAAGATGCTCATGAATTTTATGAAGGCCTTAAGAATATTAAAGAGCGCCCAGACCTGCTTCTGCTTGACTACGATATGCCGGGAGATAACGGCGACCAAGTTCTTATGAAACTGAATGAACTTGGTGAAACATCTTTCCCAGTCACAATGATGACAGGCCGTCTAGTAGATACAACACATACAGAGTGCTACAAGCTTGGTGCGCGCGGCTTTATGTTTAAATCATTTGACTATGACGTCTTCAAAAAGGACGTGATTGCCCTCTTCACATTTTGGTATTCCACACTAGAGGCATAAATTTAAAGCATTAAAAAAGCCCGCTATAGCGGGCTTTTTATACATAATGAAATCTTTAAAGAATGTTTTTGCCACTTACCACTTCTTATCAAATTCGCTGTGAGTCAGCGAAAATAACTTTTGAGCGAAGCGTACAAGCTGATGTGTATTGATAATACATGAAGCTAAGCACTGGAGTTCAAAATTATTTGCAGCCACTCACAGTAGAATTTTAAGCGTTTAAAGCGCGTCCCATACTATCAAGTACAGATTCACCAAGCATCTCACTGAGAGTTGGGTGCGGCAAGCAAGCTGCCACAAACTCTTCTTCAGTCGTTTCAAGATGGCGACCAATCACAAATGTACTAATCATCTCTGTTGCTTCGGCACCAATAATGTGGGCCCCAAGAAGTTCACCTGTCTCCTCATCAAAGACAGTTTTTACAAGGCCTTCGCTCTCACCAATGGCAAGTGCTTTACCATTTGCTTGGTAATTATAGCGGCCAACTTTAACCTTGTAGCCTTCTTCTTTGGCTTTTTCTTCTGTAAAGCCAACGCTACCAATTTGCGGTGTGCAATATGTACAGCCCGGAATGTTTGTGTAGTCCATTGTATGCACATGGTTCAAACCTGAAATATGTTCAGCAGCAATGACACCTTCATGAGATGCAACGTGCGCAAGCCAAGGCGCGCCAACAACATCACCAATTGCATAAATGCCGTTTTGCGTTGTGCGGTAGAATTCATCAACTGTAATGTCACCACGCTCATTCATACCCACGCCAACATCCTCAAGGCCAAGGCCTTCACTGTTTGCCTGAACACCAATCGCAAGCAGGACTTTTTCAAATTTTTGTTTTTTAACACTACCCCTAATCTCTAGGGCAGCCTCTGCATCTTTCTTTGAAACCTTCAGAGATTTTGTCATTGTTTCAGTCAGAATTTCAATGCCCTGCTTCTTCAGAGATTTTTCTAGGCTCTTAGAAATTTCAGCATCTTCAGCTGGCGTAATGCGGTTTTGCGCTTCAACAATTGTTACCTTTGTACCAAACGCATTGTAGAAACTTGCAAACTCAACACCAATGGCACCAGCACCAATCACAAGCAGGCTCTTTGGCAGCTTCTCAGGAACCATTGCCTCTTTCGCTGTCCAAACAGTATTGCCATCTGCCTCTAGCACACCCGGAATCTGACGCGCACGCGCACCTGTTGCTACAATTGCGTTTGTGAAGGTCACGCTTGAAGTTTTGCCTTTTTTATCAGTCACATCCAGTGTGTTTTTAGATGAGAACTTAGCCGTTCCTTCAATCACTTCAATCTTATTTTTCTTCATCAGGAAACCAACACCACCAGATAGGCCACCTGCTACGTCACGGCTACGGCTAATCAGTTTCTTCACATCTACATCAACACCTTTAACTTTAAAGCCAAAGTCACTTGCGTGAGACATTGCTGTGTAAAGCTCAGATGCTTTAAGAAGTGCTTTTGTTGGAATGCAACCCCAGTTTAGGCATACGCCACCAAGGTGCTCTTTTTCAACCACAGCTACACGTTTTCCAAGTTGCGACGCACGAATCGCAGCTGTGTAACCACCAGGGCCACCACCAACTACAACAACATCAAATTCTTTAGACATGGTATTTATCCTTTATTTTTATTTTGCTGATAGACAGCATATGAATCTCTAAAACCACGCATCACAACAAACGGGGTTTTTTCCATTAAAAAATCAACTTCATCTTCACTGAGCTTAAAGATACGCTCAACTTCTTCAGCGTTTGGCTGTGGAAGTACACCATCATAAACTGCGCGGAATACGGCACATTGCCCATAATCGCCCCAGTAATCAAAAGCAAACTCAACAGGCATATCAAGATTGAGCTCTTCCTGAAGCTCGCGGTGCGCCGCTTCATCAAAGCTTTCACCAGCTGCCACTTGGCCACCAACCGCACATTCAATTAAGTTTGGTCGAAAGCTTTTATGACGTGAACGCTGCTGCAAGATCCAATTACCGCTTGAATCAAATAAGTACACATGAATCCAGCGTGTGAAATGTCCTTTAGCTTCACTGCGAAGGCAAGTCCGTATCACCTGCCCCGTTTCATCAATCACATCAACCTTTTCGCTCACAAAAACTTACTTCTTGTAATGCTCGCCATGTTCCATTTTATGGCACTTATTACAGTTATGTACGCAGCCAGTTAGGCTAACCACTGCAAGTGTAAGAACAAGTACTTTCATCATCAGATGCTATCTCCTTAAGCAAACATTGTTACTGGGTTTTCAAGGTAGAACTTAATCTTACCAATCAGCTCTGCACCAAGCGCACCATCAACCACACGGTGATCCACAGACATTGTCATTGTCATCACGCTTGCCACATCAATAGCACCGTCTTTTACAACAGGGCGCTCTTCAGCAGCACCACACGCAAGAATACAGCTTTGCGGTGGGTTAATAATGGCATCAAAGTGCTTAATACCAAACATACCCAAGTTAGACACACTAAACGTACCGCCTTGGTATTGTTCAGGCGCAAGTTTTCCAGAACGCGCAAGTCCTGCAAGCTCTTTCATTTCGCCAGAAAGGGCAACAATCCCCTTCTCGTCTGCACTTGCTAGAATTGGTGTAATCAAACCACCTTCAATAGAAACAGCAACACTTACATCTACACTTCCGTGGCGCACAAGGCCTTCATCACTCCAACTTGCATTGGCTTCTGGGTGCGCACGCAGTGCAAGAGCACTTGCTTTGATAATAAAGTCATTGACCGAAATTTTGTATGACGGCTTACCGTTCTCATCTTTTGTCGCCATGTTATTTAGCTGTGCACGTGCTTCATTTAATGCGTCCATCTGCACATCTACCGTAAGGTAAAAGTGTGGAACATCCTGCTTTGCTGCAACCAAGCGGTTTGCAATTGTTTTACGCATCATTGAATGTGGCTCAACACCAGCATTTAGAGGCTCAGCAGTTTGTAGTGCCATTGGCATAGAGCCGCCAGATTTGAGCACAACAGCACCATCTACATCTGATTTCACAATACGTCCACCAGGGCCACTACCCTGTACAGCTGAAAGATCAATACCGCGCTGCTCAGCAATTTTACGCGCGACAGGGCTTGCCTTCACACGGCCTGAGTTTGATGGTGCTGAAACAGTTGCCACTTTAGGCATAGCAGGCGCAACTGGGGCTGCAGCCTTTTTAGGTGCAGGTGCAGCTTTTACCTCTTCAGCCTTCGGTGCTTCTTCAGCAGGCTTCTCTTCTACGGCTGGCGCAGCAGCTTGAGATGTTGGCGTGTAATCTTTTGCCACTTTTTCTCCGTCTTCTTTAAGCACAGCAATTGGCGTACCCACAAGAATTTCAACTCCAGCTTTACCGATAATGCTATGCACAATACCGTCATCTGTCGCCTCAACTTCCATTGTTGCTTTATCTGTTTCCACTTCAGCAATGACGTCACCAGCGCTAACGCTGTCGCCTTCTTTCACCATCCAGTTTGCCAAACGACCTTCTGTCATTGTTGGCGAAAGTTGCGGCATCAATACATCAATCGGCATGAGGTTTATTCTCCAGCTTTCTGTTGTTCTTCTCTGTTATAAATATATTGCATAAATTTGCGGTAAGCGAGATCCATTTTTGCAATCGCATGGTGCGTCACCGGCATAAGCTTGAGCTGTTCAATACGTGAGAACTGCTCAAATGCATCCATATCTCCAAGCGCAGCTTCAGCAAGCGTTTTACCAGCCAGATACATGCTCACCTGACCATGACCAGTAAGGCCATGTGCAATAAATACGTCTTCGTGTTTTTTCTCAAACACAGGCATAAAGTTCATCGCTACACCAGAGTAGTGGTTCCAAATGTAATCCACTTCTAAGTTATGGAGCTGAGGAAAGACTTTTAGCCATTTCTTTTGAATAATATTGGTAAGTTTTTCACCTTTCGCAGCAAACATACGGCCAGAGCCAATCATCATCAGGCGGTTACCCATAATCGAGAGACTATCCCCAAGAGGGCCAAACTCTTTGACAGAGTCCTTAAGTGGCATCAAGCTCTGTAGAACTTTCTCGTCCATTGGCTTACTGACAATTTGGTACACAGGCTTTGCAACTGTACGCGCTTTATTTGGCAGCTGAACATTATTCATGTAAGCGGTACCACAGACAATCACTTTACCAGCCTTAACATGCTTACCATTTTCAAGGGTAATACTTGTCACCTGCCCTGTGTTAATGCTCTTCACTGGTGAGTATTCATAAATACGTACACCTTTATCAACAGCAGCCTTTGCAAGGCCGTACAGGTATTTTGTTGGATGGAACGACGCAGATTTTGCGTAATACACAACCTTATCGTAGTACTGAGAACCAAGGTGCATGGCAGCCTTTTTCTCATCAAGCATTTCAATTGGATCTTCACTTACCCAAAGGCTGAGCTGGCTCACTGCCTTCTCAAGCATTTTAATAAACTTGTTATGCTTTGCAGTAACCAGAATCCCTCTTGAGATATCACAGTCAATCTCAAGTGTATCGGCAAGTTCAATCATCTCTTCACGTGCAGCAATAGAACGCTGCCACATATCAATCGCGCTACCGCGGCCTACAATATCAACAAGATCATCAAAGAAGCAGTTAAAGCCTGCTGTTAGCTGACCGCCCATACGCCCTGTCGAGCCATAAGCAATGGTAGAAGATTCAAGAATAATACAGCTCTGGCCTTTTTCAGCAGCAGCATAAGCCGCTGAAACAGCAGTAATACCACCGCCAATAATCACCACATCAGCAGCAGCATCTACCTCTAAAGATTCATAAGAAACTTTATTTTCTGTGGTCAGTTCAAACCAAGTCTGTATTGCTTGCTGAGCCATTAGCCAAGCATCTCCTTCACAGCGTCTTTAATTGTTTCCACTTGAGGAAGCGCCATATCTTCTAGGTTCTTCGCGTAAGCAAGCGGAACATCAGCAGCACTTAGGCGTTTAACTGGAGCGTCCAAGTCATCAAATGCATTGTCATTAATTGTTGCAATAATTTCACTCGCTACACCATAAGCAGGCCAACTCTCTTCCACAATAATGGCGCGGTTTGTTTTACGCACACTGTTAATAATTGTGCCTTGATCAAGTGGACGGATCGTACGCAGGTCAATCACCTCAGCGCTAATACCTTCTTTCTCAAGTTCTTTTGCAGCTTCAAGTGCTTTAATCGCCATAATTGAGTAACCAATTAGAGTCACATCTGTGCCCTCTTTCATCACGTTGGCTTTACCAATTGGTGTCACGTGGTCACCTTCTGGCACGTCCCACTCACTTCCGTAGAGAAGCTCATTTTCAAGAACAACAACTGGGCTCTCATCACGAATCGCCGCTTTAATCAGGCCCTTTGCATCTGCTGCATTAGAGGGGCAAACCACCTTAAGGCCAGGAATATGACCGTACCAGCTTGCATAGTCTTGGCTGTGCTGCGCGCCTACACGTGACGCCGCGCCGTTAGGACCACGGAATACGATTGGGCATTTCACCATACCACCACTCATGTAGAGCGTTTTAGCAGCACTGTTAATAATGTGGTCACAAGCAAGCATGGCAAAGTTCCATGTCATAAACTCAACAACAGGGCGAAGGCCTGCCATTGCAGCACCCGTAGCAATACCCGCAAAACCAAGCTCACTAATTGGCGTATCAATCACGCGCTTATCACCAAACTCTTCTAGAAGACCTTGTGAACATTTGTAAGCACCCTGGTACTCAGCAACTTCTTCACCCATCAGAAATACGTCTTTATCTGTGCGCATTTCTTCTGCCATACCATCTCTTAGAGCATCACGATATGTTTGCATAACCATTAGTCTTGCCCTCCGTTTTCTGGTAGCACATCTGTCCACATTTCATGTTGCTGAGGCTCTGATGCATTAATTGCGTTTTCTGTCGCAGTATTCACTGTTTCTTTAGAGGCTTTATCAAGTGCCTTAAGGTCAGCTTCTTTCACGCTGTACTCACTCATCAGCACTTCACCAAGCGCTTCAATAGGGTCGCGATCCTTCTTCACGCAATCTACTTCTTCACGTGTACGGTACTTTGCAGGGTCACTCATAGAGTGGCCACGGTAGCGGTACGTATCCATTTCAAGAAGGTACGGCCCTTTACCTGAACGTACATGCTTTACAGCTTCTGTTGTTGCAGCATGCACTTCAAAGAAGTCCATACCATCTACGCGCTTACCAGGAATCCCAAATGGCTCACCACGCTTGTAAAATTCACCTGCAGCACCACGCTTTGTTGACGTTCCCATTGCGTATTGGTTGTTCTCAACCACAAAAATCACAGGAAGATCCCACAGCGCTGCCATGTTCATTGTTTCGTAAACTTGTCCGCCGTTCATCGCGCCGTCACCAATGTAAGCAAAAGATACACGGTCTTCACCGCGGTACTTGGCAGCAAACGCCAGACCAGCACCTAGAGGCACTTGAGCCGATACAATACCGTGCCCACCCCAGAAGTGTTTTTCAGGGTCAAACATGTGCATGCTACCGCCCTTACCTTTAGAGATACCTGTCTCTTTACCCATAAGCTCAGCCATCACAGCTTCAGGCTCAACACCACATGCAATTGCATGAGCATGGCAGCGGTAAGATGTAATCTGATCATCGTCTGGGTTGCTGGCAGCCTTAATACCTGTAATCACAGCCTCTTGACCGATGTACAGGTGGCAGAATCCACCAATTTTACCTTGCTGGTACATTGTTGCGGCTTTTTCCTCAAAACGACGCAGCAGCGACATTTGGCTATAAACATCAAGAAGTTGATCTTTTGTGAATGGTTTTTTATTCACAAGTTTTACAGACTTCGTTGAGGTTTTCTTTGCAAGCTTTGCAGGCATGTATGTCTTATCCTTCTTTTGCAAGTTTCTCAATCATCTCAAGAATACGTTCATCAAACTTTTCTTGCTCTTCACGCATCAGTTCAACAGCATCATGTGTTGAAAGCTCTTCACGGTAAGCGCGTGGTTTTGTAAGTGCACAGAACACATCACAAGCACCAAGCACACGTGAGAGCATGTTAATTTCAGCTTCTTCAGCACCGTATGGGTAGCCAGAACCATCCATACGCTCGTACATTTGTTGAATCACAGGTGCAACAGGGAAATCAAAGTGGATATCCTCAAGCACGCGCATGGCATGCGGGATGTGCTGTTGAAGTTTGCCAAGCTCAGTCTTTGTGAGCTTACCTTTCTTTGTGAGTACCTCTTGAGGTACAAAGATCTTACCAACACCTGAAAGCAGCGCACTGTAAAAGAGTGTTGAACGCTCAGGAATGCTCATACCCATGGCGTTAGAAACACGCAGCGCCATGCGCGCCACACGCTCATGGTGACCTGATAGGTATGGGTCACGAATTTCAACAGCTTTCACAAGTGCCATCATAGCTTGCTCTTGAATACGGACACGCTGACGGTTACGCGTTGCCAGCAGGTGACCAATCATCACAAACAGGAAAGCACTCACAAGAATCACAATCATGGTTGTCAGAAGGTAAATGGTACGCTTAAAGCCTGCCAGTGGAGCAAGTGCAATGTCAGATAGGTTTTCATAGCCCAGTACAAACGGTGCATTTTCAACAGGTGTAAATGATGCAAACACAGGCTTGTTATCATTCAAGCTTGGCACAGGTCTAAATGTAGAAAGCTTCGCAACACCAACCATGTGATCAGATACTATTTTATCAGAAACAGGCTTTGCATCGCTCAGGTTATCAACGCTTACAAGCTCAAGACCTTCAGTACCAACTTGGTAGAACCCCATACGCTCCCCCTCAGAAGAGAGCTTACCAAGGTCTAGAAGTTCCTTCAGATCATCCCCTACAATAAACTCACTCAGCAGAAGTGCTGTTACACTTTGACCGCTAGCAGCATCATCCAATGACAGGATTGGCTTCGTCACCGCAACAACAAGGCCAAAATCATTATCTTGTAGTGTTGAGTACTGAACTTCAGCCTTTTCAAAGCTGTTCGCAATAATCTCTTTATACTGTGCCCCGACGGTACCTGCTTCGCGGCTACCCATCAGCACGCGACCATCACTTGCTACAACAAACGCACCGTTCAGACCGTTTTGTTCTGCATAGTCTGTCATGGCTTGTTGCATGTAAGGCAATTGTTGCAAGAGAGACTGCTCAACTGAATCATTATTATCAGACAGGATCGCTTCTGAAGCGTAAAGTTGGATCAAGTCAGATGAAACAATATGATCCCCCACACGAGACAAACCTTCAAGCCATGCTTCCATCACTTCAGCTTTGGCTTCTACTTGAAGTTCAGCGCGTGTCATCACTTCTTTACGAACAACAAACTCACGCTCACCAATAATCATCATAGCGGCCCATACACCAATAGAAATAAGAACCAGCATAACAAGCATACCCCAACGCATCAGTGCAGCCATTGGCATGTAAAACGCGTTTTTCTTTGGCATGCCTTTAAGTGTGATATCAACTTGTGATGATACCTGTGACATAGGGAGTCTCCTTTATTTTCGGCCCATTTCTCTTGGCACAATATGCGCCCATCTGGTTGTTTCATTCACCGAATAATACGGCAAGTATTGCATAACTTGGCTGTCAGGTAAAACAACATCAAACAAACTATCCATTACATAGAAAGTATCTGCATATTTTACGACAAGCACTGCGTGCGCAATGTTACGCACAGTATCTTTTACCACAGCAAGGCGCATATCGTCAGGATTAACCCCCAAACGCTTAAGAGTGACATACTTAAAGATGGCATAATCCTCACAGTCACCAGAATTTGGCATAAACTCTTCAGGCGTTGCCCAGTAATCAGAAATACCGTAATTGGTAATATCCTCAATATAAGGCCACTGGTTAGCAAACTTATTCACTTCTTGAAGCATAGTTAGCGTATCCTCGCCCTGCAAAGAGCGGATACGACCACGCCATGTGCGCATTTCACCACTTGTACATGTGAGAGAATCCTCAAAACACTGGGAAAAATCAGCCTCTTCTTCTTCAAGTTTCTTTAAAACCGTTGTCCATTTTGGGAGAGCGGCAAGGCTCTTAGCTCTAAACTCAATTGTACCAAATAGGCCATTGCCCGCAAAAGCAGGCAGAGCTCCACACAGGAGCCCTATTGTACATACACCAATCTGAATGGCTTTTCGCACGAATTTACCTATCGTTCACTTAATGCGTTTTGACGCATCTTATTAAATGGTTTCATCATATAATTCCAAACGGTTTTCTTACCCGTTAAAATCTCAACTGTTGCCACCATACCTGGCATAATTGGGAGCGGCTTATCTTCTGTACCTAGATGGCCCTTATCTGTTCTCACCTGAATTTCATAAAACGGCTCACCTGTCTTTTCATCCTGCACCGTATCCGCTGCAATTTGAATTAGTTTTGCATCAAGGCTACCGTAAATAGAAGGGTCATATGCTGTAATCTTCACACGCGAATCTTGGTTCGGACGAAGGAAGGCTACATCCTGCGGACGAATACGCGCCTCAACCACCAAGTTCTCTTCAATCGGAACCACCTCAACAATGTCCACACCAGGCTGAATCACCTGCCCTACAGTATTGACAAGCACACGCTTCACCGTACCATGCACAGGAGAGCGCACAGTTGTACGGTCTACCTGATCTTCTACAGCTTTTACGGCTTCCTGCAAACGAACAAGTTCATCTTTTTTCTCAGTCAGCTCTGTTAGAGACTCTGTACGGTTACGTGCAACCGCCTCTTCCACGCGCTGTTTCGCTTCTTTAACAGCCGCCTCTCCTCTTGGAACAGCAAGCTTAGCAGCTTCCATTTCACCACGAAGATCGTTCACCTGTCGCTTCAAACGCAGAATATCCACCTTAGATACAACGCCTTTAGCTTCTAAAGGAATTGTCATTTGCAGTTCTTCATTAGAAATTTGGTATGAACGACGAGACTGGCCTGCTTTTGTCTTTGCTTCACGAAGCTCTTGTTCTTTTTGCTCAACCTGACGCGTTAGAATTTCAACAGCAGACTGAATCTCTTCTTTGCGAGAAAGATAAAGCGTATTTTCAGATTCAATAATCTGTGGCGCCTCTTCTACAACTTCAGCAGGCCACTTAGGTTTCTCACCTTCAAGCTCAGCATTTAAACGTGCCACAGCCGCCATAAGTGTGTAAATACGTGCGCGGCGCTCACCAAGCGTTGACGCAAACCCTGTGTCATCAATACGAATAAGAATATCGCCCTTTTGCACAATATCTCCATTCCCAACAAGAATCTCTTTAACAATACCACCCTCAAGGTTTTGTACTGTCTGTGTATCACCTGATGGAATCACCTTACCTTGGCCGCGCGTCACTTCATCAAGTTCTGCAAACATCGCCCAAGCAATAAAGAAAACAAAAAATGCGACAATTGCCCAGAACAAACGGTTAGCAATGGGGTGCACACCACGCAGTGTCGCTTGACGCACATCATCCATAAAGATGCCATCTTCCCAAGCTGCAGGGAAGAACCAGTTCAAGATACCGCGCCATGCCTTTTCAGGACGACCTGCAGGTTTAAGATCTCCGCCCAGCGTGCTGTTTTTTCTCTCTTTTCGAGAAAGCTTCTTTGGCTTATCGTCCTTCAAAGGTTCATCTGGTATGCGAGATGAGTACATTTGTTTTCTCTTCTTATTTCTTTAATGTCGTTTTGTTTTTACCAGACAGGCTCTTCAGCACGTCTTCTTTAGGCCCGTCCGCAAGAATACGACCATCTTCCATCACAATGACACGGTCCACAAGATCAAGCATTGTGTACTTGTGCGTCACAAGAACAACTGTCTTATCCTTAATCGCTTTCTTCAAATGGCCCAGAAGCTTCATTTCTGTACGGTTATCCATTTCACTTGTTGGCTCATCAAGCAGAAGAATTGGAGGCTCTTTAAGAATTGCGCGCGCAAGAGAGACCGCCTGACGCTGACCACCAGACAAACTATCACCACGTTCGCCCACTGGCATATCAAGGCCCATAGGGTGTTTGCTTGCAAATTCATTCACGCCACTCATTTCTACAGCGGCTTTCAGTTGCTCCTGAGTTGCATGCGGTGCGCTCAACATAATGTTATGGCGCAGCGTGCCACTAAATAGAATAATGTTTTGTGGCACGTAACCAATATTCTTACGTACTTCCACTGGGTCTACCTGACGAATCTCAAGATCATCAAACAGAATGCTCCCTTGCGTTGGGTTATAAAGGTTAAGCATCAGACGTAGGAGCGAACTCTTACCAGAACCTGTACGACCAATCACAGCCACCTTTTCACCCGGCTGAATCTTAAAGCTCATATCCTTCACACTCTCGAGTGGAGAGTTCGGGTAAACAAATGACACATCTTTAAACTCAACTTGGCCTGTTGCCTCGCCAAGGTAAACAAAGTTTTTACCATCTGGGCGTTCAACTTCCATATCCATAATGCCGTTCAATGTTTCAAGAGACTGCATGGCTTGGTTATAGCGCGCATAAAGCGCAACAGCTTGGCTAAGTGGCGCCATTGTACGACCCGCAAGAAGTGTACAAGCCACAAGCGCACCCACAGACATGTAACCGCCTTTAATCATAAACACACCAACAACCACAATACCGACTGTCACCATCTGCTGAATAAAGCCAGCAAAGTTTTGACCAATAGACGCAAGAAGACGCGTACGCTGACCAACACGAGCGACAGCACCAACTGATTGCTCCCAACGAGACTGCATCACACTCTGCATGTTCAGGCTTTTAATCGCTTCAAGGCCATTAATCGTCTCAACAAGGTGACCATGCTTTGCATCAAGGTCTTGCATCGCCTGTTGAATAATAGCCTTCATAGGAGACTGCACTGTAAAGCTTACAAACAGAACAATTGGAATTGCAAATAAAGGAACTAGCGCGACCCAGCCACCAATAATGGCAATCACACCAATAAAGACAAAAATAAACGGTAGATCAATCAGCGTTGTGAGCGTTGCTGATGTAAAGAAATCTCTAAGAGATTCAAACTCACGCAGCTGGTTTGCAAAGGCACCACTTGATGAACCTTGCTTACCAAGACGAATATTAAGAACTTGCTGATACAGTTGACCAGACAGTAAAATATCAGCCCCTCGCCCTGCTGTATCAATAAAGTAACCTCGCAGCACCTTTAATATAAAGTCAAACACGTAAGCTGTACCAATACCAAGCGCAAGAACAGTTAGTGTTTCCATTGCGTTGTTTGGTACCACGCGGTCATAAACGTTCATCACAAAGAGCGGTGAGACCACTGCAATTAAGTTAATCACCACAGCAGCAATGGCCACTTGGAAGTAAATCCAACGAAACTGCCAAAGCGTATCTCTAAACCAGCGTTCACCCGATCTAAATACGTCCGTCACAAAATCATGTACAGCTGTTGGGCGCGCCATAATCATTGTACCAGAGTACACAGGCGCAAAGTCTTCAAGGCTTGCAAAGCGCTTTTCTTCACCACTTACAGGGTTTACCAGTACAACACTACCGTGATCACCCATTTCTTTAAGCACAAACGCAGGGCCAACCTCGTCACCCTCACCCTTTAAGATCACAAGAGCTGGAAGCACATGACGTGAAAGCTCTTCAAGCTTTCTATCAATCACACGCGCGTTTAAACCAGCGCGCTTTGCAGCACGTACAAACAAGAATGGCGTAAGCTTGTTATTTTGGAGAGGAAGTCCGACCGTGAGAGATTCCGCATTGAAAAGCTTATTATAATGCTTCACAAAATACATAAGTCCTGCCAGTAGATAATCTGGCGCTTGAACCTTTTCAGCTTCTTCTTGCTTCACATCAATAGAACCCAGAGCTTCTTGTTGCTCTAACGTAGCGTCTGTCACGTGTCACCTAAACTTTTTTATTATTACTGGCTCATTATGACTCAACATATAAAAGAAGACCAGAAATTCATGACAGCTGCCCGTGACATAAGCATAAAACAAACATAAAAGACACACTCTTAGATGTTAAGAACTGTATGGAATCTTTAAAAACACTTGTAAAGATTTAAGAGTTCCACTATTTAAGGCACAATAAGTTGTAGGTATTTATACAACTGCTTAAACGAGGTAAGAGAGAAAAAAAATGAAATTTACAGTTAAAGCAATGCTTGCAGGTGCTGGTCTTATGATCATGAGCCCTGCTGGCTACACTGAAACTCTTGGCCAAGCTGTCCAGCTGGCTCTACAAAACCACCCAGATATTAAAATTGCAAAAAACCAGAAGCACTCTATTGAGCACGAATGGCGCATTGCTAAAGCTGGCTACCTGCCAAGCCTAGACGTAGCAGCAGGCTACGGTGTTGAACGCAGCGAGAACAACACAACACGTAACCGTGCAGGCCGAAACGGTACAAATGGTGATGCACACCGTACACTGAACCGTTACGAGTCAAGCGTAACAGCGAGCCAAATGCTTTTTGATGGTTACGAAACAAGCAGCGAAATCTGCCAACAGAAAGAACGCTTCAACTCTGCACGTTACAACGTAATGGAAGTTGAAGAGACTGTTTCTCTTGCTGCTGTTGAAGCATACATTGAAGTTCTTCGTAACATGGAGCTTGTTGCTATCTCTAAAGATAACTACAACACGCACCTACGTTACCTGAAACAAATTAAACAACGCGCTGAAGGTGGCCGCGGTAACATGGCAGACGTTCGTCAGGCCGACGGTCGTGTAGCTCTTATCCGTGCAAACCTACAAGCAGCTGAAGGTGACCTTGCTAACGCGAAGGCAAACTACCTAGAAGTTGTTGGTAAACTACCAGAAGGCGTGAGCCTGCCAACTCCTCCAGTTGAGGTTCTACCATCTACTATTGATGATGCAATCGCTCGCGCTATTGCAAACAACCCAGCTCTTGGTAGTGCACAGCACGACATTAAAGCAGCTAAAGCAGCGAAACAAACTGCTAAAGCAAGCTTCTACCCTCGTTTTGATGCTGAACTAGAAGCATCACACGATCACAACCTAAGCGGCCAAAGCGAAAAAGGGACTGACCGTAACTACCAAGCCATGGTACGTATGCGTTACAACCTTTACAGCGGTGGTGCTGACCGTGCCCGTGTACGTGAGCGCGCAAGCCGTGTTCAAGAAGCCCGTGAATCTCTAGAAAGAGATCGCCGTCTCGTTGAAGAAGGCATGTATGTTGCTTGGAACAACCTAGAAACAGCAAGAACGCGTATCCAACCACTTAGTCAACACGTGATGGCATCTGATGCAACACGTAAGGCTTACAGTGAGCAGTTTGATATTGGTCAGCGTAGCTTGCTTGACCTTCTCGACTCTGAGATTGAGTTCTACGGTGCACGTAGCGCACTTGTAAACGCTAAATACGCACTTGATTTTGCAGTGTACAACGTACTTGCACAATCAGGTGAGCTTGCTAACACTGTTGGTGGGCACCGCTCTTAAGCAGAGCATCTCTTACCTCAAAAAGGGCGGTTTATCCGCCCTTTTTTCTATGCCCTTAAATTGTCTACAATTTTTGTCAGTTAGATTGTCAGAGAAAATTATTTACCCACCCCACAAATATGTAGGGTGTGATGAAGACGGTGGATTCACGGAAAAAATTATATTATTCAACGTTTTTATTTGTATACGGGACTTGAAATCTGTACAAATGCGCCTACATCATTTATACCGCCTTAAAACTTTGGCGGATAATGACAGTATTTTTTTGAGGAGGCCAATACAATGTCAACGACACAAAACCAAGAGAATCAAGCGCTTGAAACAACTGAAACAGGCACAAAGCTCTTTGCCGGACTACCTGAAGAACAGGCTGCTGCGCAGACGAAAAATGTTCTGACAGTTTCTGCTCCGAAAGGAAACTCTAGCGAAGCATACACTGTTGAACCAGGCGATGTCATTAAACTGACAGGTTTTAATCCATCTGATGCAACTTTCAAAGTTGACGGTAACAACCTGATCATCTCTGTAGAGGGGCAACCTGATATTTACCTTCTTGATTTTGCAAAGCTTCAAGGCACAGATGCTGGTAACACAACATTTATCGAACTTACTGAAGGCGCAACAGTTGATGCAAACAGCCTCCTTGCACAGTTGACGCCAGAAGCTACAAACGGCAACGGTACTCAAGTGGCAGCCTCAGATGAAAACATTAACGAGATTGAGCCGGCAGCCGGTCCAGCCGCTGGTGCTGCTGGTGGTGCAGGTTTCACCCCTCCTCCAGTTGCAAATGATTCTTTCTCTGCCAATACAGTTAACGCCGAAGTGATCGGCGATTTCCTCGTTGATAGCGAGTTTGGCCAAGCTGATGAACGCCTACTAGAAACACCTAACCGTGCTCCAGATGCTGTGGATGACAACGGCGGTAACGCTGAAGGTGATGCACACACAGTTAAAGAAGATGCTGTACCAAACACAGTTTCAGGCAACGTACTTGCCAACGATACAGACCCAGATGGTGATACGCTGAGTGTAGCAAACCCAGGGACTTACACACTGAACTACGGTACACTTACAATTAACGTAGACGGTACGTACACATACGCCCTAGACAACAGCAACCCAACTGTAAACGCTCTAGATGATGGTGACACGCTCACAGATTCATTTACATACCGCGCAACAGATGGTCAGCTTCAGTCTCCAGCAAACCTAAACATTCGTATCCTAGGTACAAATGATGGTCCTGAGCTAAACAATGATGTAGACCCTAACGACAATAGTCTTTCTATTAAAGAAGATGCAGTACCAAACTTCACATCTGGTAACGTACTTGATAACGACGTTGACCCAGATGGCGATGTGCTCACGGTTGTAAACCCAGGCACGTACACCCTGAACTACGGTACACTTGTGATTAATGCTGACGGTACATACACGTACACACTCGATAACAGCAACCCAACTGTAGACGCCCTAGACAACGGCGATACACTATCAGATAGCTTCACATATGAAGCGACTGATGGCGACCTGAACGATACAGCGGTTCTAACAATCACAATTCACGGTACAAATGACGCTCCTGCTCTTCAAGATGACGTAAACAGCATTTTTGAAAACGCAACACCTGACACAGTAACAGGTAACGTACTTGCGAACGATACAGATGTTGAAGGTGATGCAATCACTGTTTCAAACCCTGGTATCTATGTTCTTAACTACGGTACACTTACACTGAATGGTGACGGCTCATACTCATACCAGCTTGATAACAGCAACCCTACTGTGAACAACATGAAAGCTGGCGATAGCATTCAAGATGCCTTCATTTACCGCGCTACTGATGGTAAGGATAGCTCAACAGCGAATCTAACAATCACAATTCACGGCACAAATGACGGCCCAGTTGCAAACGATGATGTTGCAGCAACAGACGAAGATACGCCGATTACAATTCCAGCAAGCACAATCCTTGCGAACGACTACGAGCTTGAAGGTGACACATTTAACATTACTGCTGTGAATGTAAGGTTTGGTGGCGGTACAGCCGTACTGAACGCAGATGGTAGCGTAACATACACACCACTGCATAACTATAACGGCCCTGCTCAGTTGGAATATACAATTACAGATACTGATGGCCTATCGGATACTGCCGTGATTGATATCAATGTGATTTCAATTAACGATGTACCGCTAGCAGAAGATGACAGCGCTGTGACTCATGAAGATGTGCCTGTACGCATTTCTAACGCTGAAATTCTGCGTAATGACTCTGACCCTGAAGGTGACGCACTCACAATTACAACGGTTCGCGTTGTATCTGGTGGTGGTAGTGCTATTCTTCAACCCAACGGTGACGTGGTTTACACACCTGCGCTAAACTACAATGGCCCTGCGGTTCTTGAGTACGTAGTAACGGATGGAAACGGCGACTTTGATAGTGCCTTCATTAACATTGATGTCCTTCCTGTAAACGATGCAATTTCAGCACTTGATGACTACGCTGAAACACCAGAAGACACTCCGATCACAATTCCTTCAGATAATATTCTTGCGAACGATTACGATCCTGAAGGTGACCCGCTTACAATTACAGCAGTGAGCGTTGTATCAGGCGGAGGTAGTGTTACCCTTAACGCTGACGGCAGTGTAACGTACACGCCAGCGCCAAACTACAGCGGCCCTGCGGTTCTTGAGTACACAGTTGATGACGGCAATGGCAGTACAGATACTGCTTTGATCAACATCACAGTTACACCAGAGAATGATCCAGATGCAGTTGATGACTTCGCAACAACACGAGAAGACACAACAATTGTAATCCCGAATGCAACAATCCTTGCAAACGATGTGGATGATATGGGTCTTGCTCTTACAATTACAGAAGTACGCCTTGTAAGCGGCGGCGGTAGCGTAACGCTACTCGCAAACGGTGATGTATCTTACACACCAGCGCCAAACTACAATGGCCCAGTTGTTCTTGAGTACACAATTCAAGATCCAAACGGTAACGAAGACAGTGCAAACATCTACATTGCAGTCACACCTGTGAACGACGGCCCTGTTGCTGTTGATGACTTTGCTGTGATGAATGAAGATTCTGTTCTTGTCATTCCAGAAGGCACCCTACTGGCCAATGATACTGACCCAGAGGGCGACCCTCTTACAGTAACTCATGTCACTGTTGTAAGCGGTGGCGGCACAGCGACTGTAGATGCTTCAGGTAACGTAACATACGTACCAGCCCTCAACTACAACGGCCCTGTTGTTCTTGAATACACAATTAACGACGGCAACGGCGGTACTGATACTGCGCTTGTTAACATTGACGTTCTGCCTGTAAACGATGCGCCAGTGGCAAACGATGACGCTGCAGCAACAGATGAAGACACGCCAATCACGATTTCAAACGCTGATATCCTATCAAATGACTTTGATGTAGATGGCGATGTGATCACAATTACTGGCGTACGCATGGTAACAGGCCAAGGTACAGCGGTACTCAACGCAGACGGTAGCGTAACTTACACGCCTACTGCCAATTACCACGGCCCTGCTGAAATTGAGTACACAATTGAAGATGAGCACGGTGCAACGGATACAGCAATTATCCGCGTAACAGTAAGATCTGTAAATGATGGTCCACAGGCAAACGATGATGCCTTCACAACGCCAGAAGATACAGCAATTACAATGACATCTGCTCAGATCCTATCAAACGATACGGACCCTGAAGGCGATCCTCTATCAATCACAAGCGTGATTGTAGTAAGCGGTGGCGGTACAGCGGTACTGAATGCTGATGGTAGCGTAACGTACACACCAGCGGCTGACTACAACGGCCCTGCGGTTCTTGAGTACGTTATGACTGATGGCACAGCTTCTGATAGTGCCTTCATCAACATTAACGTAACGCCTGTTAATGATGCGCCTGATGCAAACGATGATAGCTTCACAACTGCTGAAGATACTGCACTGACAATTCCAGCTGCAAACATCCTTGCAAACGACACAGACCCAGATGGTGACACACTCACAATTACTGGCGTAAGCGTTCTTTCAGGTGGTGGTACAGCGGTACTAAACGCTGATGGTAGCGTAACTTACACGCCAGCAGCTGATTACCACGGCCCTGCGGTTCTTGAGTACAGCATCTCTGATGGTAACGGTGGTACAGATACAGCACGTATCAATATCACAGTAACGCCTGAGAACGACCCTGATGCAGTTGATGACTTCACTAGCACTAATGAAGACACAACTGTAATCATCCCGAACGCAACAATCCTTGCGAACGATGTGGATGACATGGGCATGACACTCACAATTACCAATGTACGCGTTGTAAGCGGCGGCGGTACAGTACAGCTCCTAGCAAACGGTGATGTATCTTACACCCCTGCTCAAGGTTACAACGGCTCAGCAACGCTTGAGTACACAATCACAGACCCGGATGGCAACACTGATAGTGCAAACATCTTTGTGGCAATCAACCCTGTGAACGATGGCCCAACAGCTGTAAACGACGTAGCAGTCATGAACGAAGACACTGTTCTTGTGATTCCTGAAGGCACACTGCTTGCTAATGACAGTGACCCTGACGGTGACCCACTGAACGTAACAGGTGTAACTGTTGTAAGCGGTGGCGGTACAGCAACAATTGATTCTGCAGGTAACGTAACGTACGTACCAGCCCTCAACTACAACGGTCCAGTTGTCCTTGAGTACAGCATCTCTGATGGTAACGGCGGTACAGATACGGCGCTTGTCAACATTACTGTAAACCCAGTCAATGATGATCCAAACGCTCGTAACGATAACTACACAACTGCCGAAGACACATCTGTTGGCCTAGACCTTCTAGCGAACGATACAGATGTAGATGGTGACACACTAACAATTACACACATTGCTGGTGTAGCCCTAACAGGTGGCGCTCAGTCAATTGATGTAGGTAACGGTCGCGTAGAAATTGCTGCAAACGGTTCTATGCGCTTCCACCCTGATGCAAACTGGAACGGTACTGAAACATTCAACTACCAAGTTTCAGATGGTAACGGTGGTACAGACACTGCAACAGTTCGTGTAAACGTAGACGCTCGTAACGATGGCCCTGATGCCCGTAACGATAACTACACAACAAACGAAGATACGTCAGTGAACCTGAACCTTCTGGCAAACGATACTGACCCAGATGGCGATACGCTCACAATTACACATATTGATGGTGTAGCCCTAACAGGTAACGCGCAAACAATTGATGTGGGTAACGGTCGCGTAATCATTGCGTCTAACGGCACAATGCGCTTCCAACCGGATGCCAGCTGGAATGGAACTGAGGCCTTCAGCTACCAGATCTCTGATGGCAACGGTGGCAGCGATACTGCAACTGTACGTGTAACAGTGAGAGCTGTAAACGACGGTCCAGATGCTCGCAACGATAACTACACAACAGATGAAGATGTCTCAGTGAACCTGAACCTTCTGGCAAATGATACTGACCCTGAAGGCGACACACTCCGCATCACGCACATTGATGGCACAGCCCTAACAGGTAATGCACAAACAATTGATGTGGGTAATGGCCGTGTCATTATCTCATCAACAGGTGCTATGCGCTTTGAGCCAGATGCTAACTGGAATGGTATTGAAACATTCAACTACACAATTACAGACGGTAATGGTGGCACAGACACTGCCCGCGTAACTGTTGAAGTATGTGCAGTAAACGACGGCCCAGATGCTCGCAACGATAACTACACAACAGATGAAGACACTGCGGTGAATATCAATCTGCTTGCGAACGACACAGATATCGATGGCGATACACTCCGCATCACACATATTGCTGGCACAGCCCTAACTGGCGGCGCACAAACAATTGATGTGGGTAACGGTCGTGTCATTATCTCGTCAACGGGTGCTATGCGCTTCCAACCGGATAACGGCTGGTTTGGTACTGAAACATTCAACTACCGCATTACAGATGGTAACGGTGGCTCTGATACAGCAACAGTAAGAGTTGTTGTACGCGAAGGCAACAACGGCCCTGATGCGAAGAATGATAGCTACACAACAAACGAAGATACGTCAGTAAACCTGAACCTTCTAGCGAATGATACTGACCCTGACGGCGATACGCTTCGTATCACTCATATTGAAGGTGTAAGACTCACAGGCAGTGCACAAACAATTGATGTGGGTAACGGTCGTGTCATCATTACTTCTGCTGGTGCTATGCGCTTCCAGCCTGATGCAAACTGGAATGGTACTGAAACATTTAGCTACCGAATCTCTGATGGTAATGGGGGTGTAGACTCTGCACGCGTAACTATTAATGTTAAACCAGTAAACGATGGCCCTGATGCGAAGAATGATAGCTTCACAATCAATGAAGACCAAACCCTTTACCTCAACGGTGGATCAAAGCTTCTTGCGAATGACCGTGATATTGATGGTGATAGTCTAAATATTACGCACATCAACGGTGTAAGACTGACTGGCGGCAACCAAAACATTGATGTAGGACGCGGTACAGTGGTTGTTGGCAGTGATGGCAGCATGCAGTTCCGTCCAGATCGTAACTGGAACGGCACAGAGACATTCACTTACAGAATCTCTGATGGCAACGGCGGCAGTGATACAGCAACTGTAACAGTCAAAGTAAGACCAGTAAATGATGGTCCGAACGCACGTAACGACTCTGTATCTGTAAACGAGAACCAGTCTATTGCGATTAGCGTTCTAAACAACGATACAGACCCTGATGGCGATGCATTACACATCACACGTATTGTAAGTGGTCCAAACTTTGGTAGCGCTTACGTATCAGGCGGACGTATCATTTACACAGCAGGCTCTGTAACATCAGATCGCACGGTTACTTTCAGATATGAAATCTCTGATGGTCACGGTGGTACTGATATTGCAACCGTAACAGTAAACGTACGTAACACTTGGAACCCTGGCGGTGACGGCGGCGGTGACGGCGGCGGTGATTGCCCACTTATCATTGACCTAGACGGTGACGGCCTTGAGCTTATCGCTCTAGAAGACTCAAACGCTATGTTTGATGTTGATGGTGACGGACAAGCAGAGCACACAGCATGGGCTTCATCTGATGATGGTATCCTTGCGATGGACTGGAACGGTGACGGCATCATTAATGATGTAACTGAAGTCTTTGGTAACAGCCTACAAGACGGTTTCACTGAGCTTATTGAGCTTGATGACAACGGTGATGGCGTCATTAACCAAGATGACAGCCTGTTCTCTAGCCTACAAGTATGGCAGGACTACAACGGTGACGGTATCTCTGATGCTGGTGAGCTGAGCAGCCTTGCTGACCACGGTATCACGTCACTTGGTGCAGTTGGCAATGAAAACCCAATGGTGATCAACGGCCAAACAATTACGCACACAAGTAGTGTTGAGTACGCTGATGGAACATCACGTGACATCTACAGTGTATGGTTCCAGAACGAGAACACAAGTTCAAGTGACCATAACTACGATGAGATTGACCTTACAGGTGACTCTCTAGTTGGCTTCAGCGTATCACTTGACGATGTTCTGAGTACGGCTTCAAACACGCTTGTGATCTCTGGTGATGATGGTGATGCGGTGACAACAACTGAGTTCACTGAACGTAACGATAACGTAACGATTGGTGACCAGACATACGCGTCATTCACAGACAGCAACCACACAGGAACAATCCTGATTGAGCTTGGCCTGACTGTAAACGGCGAGACAATGACAGACGTTGTTTAAAATCAAAAACTTAAAGGGCCGCAAGAGCGGCCCTTTTTTTTGTTCTACATCACCCTTTTCTATCAATCTTTTATTGACATCAGCTCACCCTTTGTATACAAATAGACATCTTGTATCTTTACTCTCTTTTTTGACGTCTACACCTGGAGGATTCCTATGACGACGCAAATTACCCCCATCCCTCAATGGGTTTTCAATGCAAAAATGCCAGACGGTTACGACCCAAAGGCCAACTTTTCCCAAATGCAAGCCACATGGGACAGCATCCCTCGTGAAAAAGGTGAGCTGGGTCAGCGTCTGCAAATCTACGTGATTGCGTATTTTATGGGCATCACAAAGATTGAAATCTACAACACAGACAGCCTGAACTACCTTGCAGACAAAGGCATTCTGGATAGCAAGCGCTATCAGCCAACCCCTGCAACGCAGAACTTTCTGTACCACATGGCCACTGAACATCCGGAAAACATTCCCAACAGTGTCTTTGACCTTGAGTTCTACAAAGAACAAAAGCCCAAAGTCGCGCGCTGGCTGGAAAAGAAAATTCGCCGCCACAATGGCGAATACACCTCTTTGGAAAAGCTGGGCCAAGCCCTACTTGCCCTGCCTGGTGCAACGGTTCGCTTTGTGAAGGACCGTGTATCCATCACAGGCCAGTTTAAACTGCTCAAAAATGAGTCAGGCAAGCTGATTGGTGTGGAACACCCTGAAGTTAAGGTGGCCACACCTGAAATCAACACAAGTGAGAATGGCAAAAAGTCTCTCTCGTGGCCTACCTTGGATAAAGGTGACAACCTGCTAGCGCCTCCTCCTGAACCCACAGACATTCCCGAACCTGGTCCTGAATTTGGGCTAGAAGAAAAGAATGAGGGCAAGGAAGAAGCTCCCACTCAGGACCCTGAAGCCACGCCGCACGCTGACGACACCACTCCGGTGAAGGAAGAGCCTGAAGCGGAAAAGAAGTCTGGCGAAGAAGCTCCTCCGAAAACCAAGCGCAAGCCGCGCAAATCGGCAGCCAGCAAAAAAACTGCTGGGAAAGGCCCTAAACGCGGCCCTGATGGACGTTTTCTCAAAAAAGAAGAAACTCCTCCTGAACACCACTTCCGCAGCACTGGAGGCGGCAGTGGCGGCGGAACAGGCTGCTAAACTAATCGACAAACTGAAAGAAGCCCCTTAACGGGGCTTCTTTTGTATTTGTAATAGATTAAACTATAAAGGTTAATCCAGCATTAGCGAAAATGAATAGATTATGAGAACCTGAGCGCAGTGTACTTATGGGTACATGAGCACAGGAAGCGCAATAAGCTAACATTTGCAGCAGAGCTGGGTTGACCTACACAAGTTCAACAGCCATAGCAACAGCTTCACCACCACCAATACATAACGCAGCAATTCCGCGCTTTTTACCAGCAGCTTTTAGAGCATGCACAAGTGTTGTGAGAATACGCGCACCAGAAGCACCAATTGGGTGCCCAAGGGCCACAGCACCACCGTTGACATTTACCCTGTCATGCGGGATGCCTATTTCCTTCATAGCTGCCATAGTCACAACAGAAAACGCCTCATTAATTTCAAACAAATCAAAATCTTTCACAGACATATTAAGGCTGGACATTAACTTCTGCATTGCCTGTACTGGTGCAGTTGTAAACCACTCAGGTTCATGGGCATGAGAGCTATATCCAAGCACTTTTGCCACTGGCTTCAGGCCATACTTTTCAAGGCCTTCAGAAGCACAAAGAACCGCCACTGCAGCACCATCAGAGATTGAGCTGGCGTTTGCAGCGGTCACCGTACCATCTTTGTTAAAAGCAGGTCTCAGGCTTGGTATTTTTTCAGGCATTGCTTTGCTTGGCGCCTCATCTGTATCAACCACAGTGTCGCCCTTGCGGCCTTTAACTGTAACAGGAGCAATTTCCGCCTTAAATGCGCCGCCTTCAATAGCTTTTTTAGCACGACTTAGAGATTCAAGCGCAAATGCATCTTGGTCTTCTCGTGTAAATTGATATTTTTCTGCTGTTTTATCAGCAAAGTGGCCCATAAGCGTACCTTCACTGTAAGCATCTGTTAGGCCATCAAGCATCATACTATCAATAACCTGTCCATGGCCCATACGCATACCACTACGCGCTTTAGGAAGCAGATACGGTGCATTTGTCATGCTTTCCATACCACCCGCAACAATTACATCACCGCGGCCAGCTTTGAGCGTGTCACAAGCCGTCATAAGAGCTTGAAGACCACTCCCACACATTTTATTAAGCGTTGTACATGGCGTTGCTTGTGCAATACCTGCTCCAAGAGCAGCTTGGCGTGCAGGTGCTTGGCCTTGACCAGCCATAAGAACATTCCCCATAAACACCTCATCCACAGACTCTGGAGATACACCGCCTTTTTCAAGCGCAGCTTCAATTGCAACCGCACCAAGCTCTGCTGCAGTTACAGTGCTAAATGCGCCTTGCATACTGCCCATTGGCGTTCTGGCTGTACTTACAATGTAGATATCTGAAGTTGTCATGAAGAACCCTTACATTTTTTAATTTTGCGCTATCCTATCACACTTTGATCCCCTACTCTATAGAACCAGTAAAAGGAGAGAAAAGATGTACAAGAAAGAATCCCCTAAACACTGCCTCACAATTGATGATTTAGAGATCGGACAAACCACCCGCCGTCCTTACACCATCACTTATGAAATGGTGGAAGCTTTTAGTAAGATTTGTGGAGACTGGAACCCTGTTCATCATGACCCCGAGTACGCTGCGGAAACGATCTTTAAAGCACAGATTGCGCACGGGATGATTTCTGTCTCTCAATTCAGTGCTATTTTCGGCATGGAAAGCCCAGGCCTTGGAACAGTCTATCTCTCTCAAAATATTGAATTTTTAAGGCCTGTCTATCTTGACAGCTCTTACACTGCAGTGGCCGAAGTGTCAGCTATATGTCAAGAATCAAAAACTGTCACTTACCTGACGTGGTGTGAGGATTCTGAAGGAAACAAAATTATTGACGGTTCAGCGACAGTCAAGGCTATCCCGCAGAAAATAAAGCATAATTTAAATTTAGATAAATATTTAGGATAGTTTTGTCAGTTTGATGGCTTGAAAAGTCATGCTAAACTGCATAAAACCTAGGGTAGGTATAACGATTAAATAAGCATGATGTAAGGGAACCCGTTATGGTCACAAAGACGCCAGACGATATTGTAATTGAGAGTAATGAGATCACGACAGAAGGCGAGACTGTCAATGTATCCTCTCAATCAGAATCTCCAAAGCAAGAAGAGAACGAAGAGATTGCAGCTCTAGAAGATGGAGCCCCTACTGAAGACATTGCAACGTTTGATGCATCTGAAATCCAAGAAACTGCCTCCCTTAATGACGCCCTCCCTGGCGTTAACTTCATGCGTAAACTATACGGTACAGACTATACAAGTGACCCTACAGGTGCTCGTAGCTATTATTACGACTTTGCAAATGAAAGTGCTGGCGTTGGTGAAAGCCAGTTTTATCTATCGTTCTACAGTACATTTGATACATCATACTTTGGATTTACCGGCACATCTGGCGATGATGTGATTAACCGTATTACCGATGATCCACAATTTAGTGATATCCCTTACATCCTAAACGGTCTTGAAGGTAACGATAACATTACCGGTTCTAACGCTGATAATATGCTGATTGGTGGCGCAGACGATGATATCCTGAACGGTAACGGTGGTGATGATGTCTTCTACTATGAAGGACATAACAACGGTATTGATAACATTAATGGTGGTGTAGGTGAAGATGCCATCCTTGGTAGCTCTGGTGATGATACCATTGGTGTACAAACTCTTAATGATTCACGATCTATTGAAGTTATTGATGGTGGTGACGGCATTGATACGATCCGTGGCGGCGATACAGGCACAGATAACTTTGACCTCCGTAATATAGAAGTTCGTAACATTGAGTTTTACGATCTAGGTGATGGCGGCACAGATACATTCTACGGTACATCTGACGCAGATACGATTCTCACTGGTTCTGGTACAAAACGTATTTTTGGTGAAGATGGTGACGATACTATTATTCTCAAGACCTCTCACACAAGTGGTGAAAGTAATGAGTATGATGGTGGCGCAGGCTTTGACCAAATCATTACACAAGACCCTACACAAAACTTTACTCTCCGCATGCGCGAGCTTCGCCCTGAAGATAGTATTGAAAGCATTGACCTTGGTTCTGGTACAAATGTTATTGAAGGCACGTCAGGCGGTAACCGTCTAGATTTCTCTACAACGGCTCTTAATGGTGTCAGCCTTATTGATGGCCTTGGCGGTTCGGATACGATTATTGGTACATCTGGCAATGATGTAATTCGCGGTGGCGAAGGCTCGGATACTATGTCTGGTGGGGATGGTGATGATATCTTCCTTGTAGAAGGTATTGACCCAAGCACATCTGCACGTGATGACTTTGATGGAGGTGCAGGTTTTGACCAAATTATTGGTACTGCGGGTAATGAACTTGTTCGTGTCCGCTTCCTAAATGCTGCGGATAGCATTGAAGTTCTTGATCTGGGTGCAGGTTATGACGTTCTAGAAACACGTGGTAGCAGTAATATTGACTTATCAGGTATGACAGTACTTGGCCTAGACTTTATTAATGGTGGTTCAAGCTCTGATAATATTACAGCCACGCAAGGCGATGACTTTATTCAAGGTAATGGTGGTAATGATACACTGAATGGTGCTGGCGGTGTCAACACGGCTGTCTTTAATGGTGTATTCACAGACTATGAAATCACAGATAACGGTGATGGTACATTTACTGTACTTGATCTCAACACAGCTGATGGTAATGATGGCCGCGATACACTGATTAACATTAACTACGCACAGTTCTCTAACTACACAGAGACACTGATCGCCCCTAACCTGCCTCCAGTAGCCGTAGATGACAACATCACGCTAGATGAAGACACTGAAGTTACGTTTAACCCAACGGGTAACGATACAGACCCGGGTGATACAATTACCCTTGTTGCAATTGATACACCTGTCAACGGTAACCTGATTGACAATGGTGATGGTACATTCACATATGAGCCATTTAATAACTTCAACGGCTCAGAGTCGATTTCATACACAATTGAAGATGCTGCGGGCCAACAAGCGACAGGTACGATTAACTTTAACGTCACACCTGTAAATGATGCCCCTGATGCACGCAACAACGGCACAACGATTAATGAAGATGAAACGGCTACGATTGACGTTCTAGGTAACGATAGAGATGTAGATGGTGACACGCTTTCTATTGTGAGCTTTGACCAGCCTGCAAATGGTAGTGTTGTTCTAAACCCAGACGGTACATTTACATACACGCCAAGTGGTAACTATTTTGGTGTAGATAGCTTTGACTACACAATTACAGACGGAGAGTTCCAAGATACTGCCACTGTAAACATTACAATTAATGCCGCCAATGATGCCCCAGATACAGTAGAAGATAACATTACTGTAGAAGAAGACAGTTTCATTACATTTGATGTACTGGCTAATGACAGCGATGTTGATGGCGATACGATTACACTTGAAAGCTTCACGCTTCCAACTGAGGGTACACTGGTACAAAACCCAGATGGTACATTTACGTACACCCCTGCCCCAGACTTTAACGGTACCGATAGTTTTACGTACACAGTAACGGATGGCACGGCCTCTCGCGTAGAAAATGTAAATATTACGGTTGATCCAGAAAACGATACGCCAATTACACTGTCTGACTCTGCAACAACACAAGAAGATAACAGTGTTGTTATTGATGTTCTTGCCAATGACAGTGACCCTGACGGCGACGCGCTCACAGTTTCATCTGTGACAGATGGTGCCAACGGTACAGTTGCCATCAACCCAGAAGGTACGGTGACATACACACCAAATGCTGACTTCCACGGTAACGATAGCTTCACATACATTGCCAATGACGGTAATGGCGGTACAGTAACTGAAACAGTTACTGTACAAGTAAACCCAGAAAATGACGCGCCAGTCACTGTTGTTGATGATATCAGCGTGAATGAAGATGAAAGCATCAATATCCAGGTTCTTCTGAACGATACAGATGTAGACGGAGACACGCTTTCAATTGATAGCTTTACGCAGCCTGCAAACGGCGCTGTGACACTAAACCCAGACGGTTCATTCACATACACACCAACTGCAAACTACAACGGTGCAGATACATTTACGTATACTGTAACGGACGGTCAGCTAACGCGTACAGAAACAGTAAACATTACAGTTGACCCTGTAAATGATGACCCAACTGTAGATACTGCCATTAACCTGAACACAGATGAAGATACAGACATCACTGTAGATGTACTGGCTCTTGCAACAGACGTAGATGGCGACACGCTGTCTATCTCAGTTCACCCAGATTCAGCTCAAGGTGGTTCTGTACAAGTTGTGAATGGTGAAGTGGTTTACTCACCTGCAAACAACTTCAACGGTGCAGATAGCTTCACATACACAATTACAGACGGTAACGGTGGTTCATTCACAGGTACTGTAAACATTGATGTTGCCCCTATTAATGATGCGCCTAACGCCATCATTAACAACTACGAAACAGATGAAGAAGCTGCTATTACATTTGATGTTCTAAGCAACGATAATGATATTGATGGCGATGCAATTAGCCTAGATAGCTTCACGCAACCTGCAAACGGTTCTCTCGTACAGAACCCAGATGGTACGCTAAGCTACACGCCAGACGACGGCTTTAATGGCATTGATACATTCACATACACAATTACAGACCCAGACGGTCTAACAGATACAGCCACTGTAAACATTACAGTAAACGCTGTGAACGATGCGCCTGAGACTCAAGCTGATAACATTGTACTGGATGAAGATACGTCTGCAACGTTTGATGTTCTTGCAAACGATAGTGACCCTGATGGTGATGCGCTTTCTGTTGCAACATTCACAAACCCTGCAAACGGTAGCCTGACACAAAACACTGATGGGACATTCACATATAATCCAAATGGAAACTTTAACGGCTCTGATAGCTTTACATACACTGTAACGGACGGCATTGAAACACGTACGGAAACTGTAAACATTACAGTAAACCCTATTAACGATGCGCCTGTTGCCTCTCATGATGATGTGGTTCTAGATGAAGATACATCAGCAACATTTGATGTTCTTGCAAACGATAGCGACGTTGATGGTGACGCCCTCTCTGTTGAAAGCTTTGTACAACCTGCTAACGGCAGCGTAGTGCAAAACCCAGACGGTACATTCAGCTACACACCAGCTGCAGGCTTCAATGGTTCTGATAGTTTCACATACACAGTCACTGATGGCTCTCTTACACACACAACCACAGTTAATATTATTGTAAACGCTATTAATGACGCGCCAGTAACACAAGCTGATAACGTTGTGCTGGATGAAGATACAGCTGCAACGTTTGACGTGCTTGCCAATGATAGCGACCCTGATGGTGACGCTCTATCTGTTGAAAGCTTCACACAGCCTGCAAACGGCTCAGTGGTTCAAAACCCAGACGGTACGTTCACATACAACCCGGCTGCAAACTACAACGGTAACGATAGCTTTACGTACACAGTAACAGATGGCAATGGAGCATCAGTTACTGAAACTGTGAACATTGTTGTAAACCCAATTAATGATGCACCAAACACAACACTTGATGACATCACTCTTGATGAAGATACAACAGCAACATTTGATGTTCTTGCAAACGATGGTGACGTTGATGGTGATGTACTTTCTGTAGAAAGCTTTACACAGCCTGCAAATGGTGTCATTGCACAAAACCCAGATGGCACACTTACATTCACACCAAATGATAACTTCAATGGAACAGACAGCTTCACTTACACTGTGACTGACGGCATTGAGTCTCGCACAGAAACAGTAAACATTGTTGTGAACCCAGTGAATGACCTGAGCGATGCAGACGAAAGCATCACAGTTTCTGAGAATGACGACTTCATGGTCAATGTTCTTGATAACACTGACAACCCAGACGGCCCAATTGACGCAACTGTTATTGGTACGGGTGATATTCGTGTCATTAACAATGGTAACGATATTACAGCAGACTTCCAACTAGAGCCTGTATCTCTTGGTGCTTCTGCGGCTTACCGTATTACGCATACACCAACAGGTAACACAGGTATCCTGAGCATTAATGCCGGGGGTGAGTTCGCCCTTGATAACGAAACAAACAACCTGTTTGATTTCCTAGACGAAGGCGACAATGCTGAGATCACACTTGATTACACACTAACAGACGGCATCGATACAGCTGCCTCTACTGCAACAATCAACGTGATTGGTTCTCTAGATGCGCCAATTACAGTTGCGGATGTTGTGACACTGGATGAAGATACAACAGCAACATTTGATGTACTTGCAAATGATTACGACGTTGATGGCGACACAATCAGCCTAGAAAGCTTTACTCAGCCAGCAAATGGTAACGTAGTACAAAATCCAGACGGTACGTTCACGTTCACGCCAAATGCTGACTTCAACGGCAACGATAGCTTCACTTACACAGTGACAGATGGCACAAGCTCTGTGACTGAGACAGTCTCTATCATTGTAAATGAGGTGAATGACGCCCCTATTACAGCGCCTGATGATGTTGTACTTGATGAAGATACGTCTGCAACATTTGATGTTCTTGCCAATGATAGCGACCTTGATGGTGACGTACTTTCTGTAGATAGCTTCACACAGCCTGCTAACGGCTCAGTGGTGCAAAACCCAGATGGCACATTCACATACACGCCAGCTGCAGACTACAACGGTAACGATACATTCACATACACAGTATCTGACGGCTCAAGTCTGGTCACAGAAACAGTAAACATTGTCGTTAACCCAATTAACGATGCACCTGTTGCTGGCCCAGATACAATCACTCTAGATGAAGATACAGTTGCAACATTTGATGTACTGGCCAATGACAGCGATGTTGATGGTGATGCTCTATCTGTTGAAAGCTTCACACAACCTGCTAACGGTACAGTGGTGCAAAACCCAGATAGCACATTTAGCTTCACGCCAAATGCAGACTTTAACGGTAACGATAGCTTCACATACACAGTAACAGACGGCGCTATTGCAGTTACACAAACAGTTGACCTGATTGTGAACCCTGTAAACGATGGCCCACAAACTGTAGAAGACGGTGTTGTGCTTGATGAAGATACATCAGCAACATTTGATGTCCTTGCAAACGATAGCGACCCTGATGGTGACGCCCTATCTGTAACAGCCTTCACGCAAGGTGCAAACGGTACAGTGGTGCAAAACCCAGACGGTACATTCAGCTACACACCAAATGCTGACTTCAACGGCTCAGATACATTTATCTACACAGTATCTGATGGCACTGAAGAGCGTATGGAAGTGGTGAACATTACTGTTAACCCAGTGAATGACGTTCCTGTAACGCAATCAGATGATGTTGTTCTAGATGAAGATACGTCTGCAACATTTGATGTACTTGCAAACGATAGCGACATTGATGGCGACGCTCTCTCAGTAGAAAGCTTCACACAGCCTACTAACGGCGTTGTCGTGCAAAACCCAGATGGTACATTCACATACACACCATCTGCCGATTACAACGGTAATGACACATTTACGTACACAGTCACAGACGGCACTGAGTCAGTGACTGAAACTGTGAACATTGTTGTGAACCCAGTTGATGATCCAGTGGGCGACATTGTCCCTCTTCCAACAGATGAGCACACAATTGACATTACATTCATAGATGAAAGTGCTGGATTCAAAAACAGCTTCGGTTATATCTTTGTAGATGCTGAAGGCACAATCCATGAAACAGGCCTTGTGTGGGAGAACTCATCTAAAGTTGGTAGCGGTGGAGATCTTGTTCCAGGTCAAAGCGTTGAAACAATCACTGTGCCTGAAGGCCTCTACGCAGAGTTCTTCATTATTGCAAATGGTGAGCGTGTTAACCAAAGCTATGACAACCATATTGATCTAGACACAGGTACAATTGCCTTTGTTGATGAAAATGGTGAAAAAGCCAACATTAACGATGCAACAGACCCTATCCTTGTTTATACCGACGCAAATGGAAATGAGATTGATGTTCGCGGACATGTATTCCTTACACCTGAGAACAACCTTCTTAACCCTGATGACATTGACCATGTGAAACTCACAAACGGTGACGATGGTGCTATCCGCGTTGGTTTTGAAGACCTAATGCAAGGTGGGGACAAAGACTTTGATGACCTTATTCTAGATATTAAAGTCAATGACCTTGAAAACCTTGATACTGGTGATCTAGACCCACGCTTCTACAACACGGCAAGTAACGGCCTTCCAGACGCACCAGCTATTGATGCTCTTCCAATTCCAGAGCACGATGTTGAGATTGTCTTCCAAGGCGAAACTGCAGCTTATAAAAATACATTTGGTTACTACACAGTTGACGGCTCAGGTAACATTCACAATGTTGGTATTGTGTTTGATAATGCCTCTCGTGCAGGTAGTGGTGGTAACCTTGTTACGGGTGTAAGCTCAGAAACAATCACTATTCCTGAAGGTCAGTATGTAGAGTTCTTCATTATTGCAAACGGCTTCCGTGAAAATGACAGCTTCGATAGTATCGATCTTGAAAATGGTCAGCTTAACTTCCTGAATGCTGCTGGCGATGCCTTTGCTAACGTAAATGATGGCACACCTCCTCAGCTGGTGTTCACAGATGACAACGGTAATACATTTGCCCTAGACGGTAACGTATACCACTCTGCGAATTCAGCTCTAAATGGTGACGGTATTAACCACGTGATGCTTGAATCACAAGGCATTAACGATACACGCCTCAGCTTTGAAGACCTACGCGGCGGCGGTGATAGCGACTTCAATGATGTGATCGTAGACATTAACATGTCACGCATCCATATCCGCGGTGACGCTGATGCCAACACAATTGACATGCGTAACATGGACTTCAACTTCTACAATGAGTTCATCTACCCTGCAGGTGCTGGTGATGACATCGTTATGGGTAGCGCAGTACGTGATGTACTTCGCGGCCATGCTGGTAACGATCAAATCTTTGGCCTAGACGGCAACGATATTCTGATTGGTGGCCAAGGCGCAGATATCCTAGATGGCGGAAACGGCGATGATAAACTTCGCTACAAGGCTGATGGTGTTTGGTCTGCAATGTACGGCGCGAAAAACGTAACAACAGGCGACTTTGTAACACTAGACGGCCTGACTCGCACAAACGACATCTTTAAAGGCGGCGCAGGCGAAGATAGACTTCTAGCAACATCTCAAAGTGATGCCCTCTTCCTACATGGTCAGTACGATGTCCCAATGATTGAAGGCGTCGAGCGCTTCTACATGGGTAAAGGTGATGATCTGCTTGATATGTCTAGCGACGTATACACTTATGGCGACATCTTTGCTGCGGGTGGATCTGGTAATGATATTATCTGGTCTAATGCTGGTAATGATGATCTACGCGCAGGCTCTGGTAATGACTGGATTCATGGCGGCGAAGGTAACGATGTGATTAGACTTGGCCACGGTGCCGACCTTGCACAAGGTGGCGAAGGCGACGATAAGATCTATGCTCAACTTGGTAATGATGAAGTCTATGGTGATGCCGGTAATGACCTCCTATACGGTGGTAGCGGCGAAGACCAAATCTTTGGCGGTGAAGGCAATGACCAGATCTACGGCCAAAATGATGATGACTTCATTTCAGGTGGCCAAGGCAATGACATGCTAAACGGTGGCCGTGGTAACGATATCCTAGAAGGTGATGCAGGTAACGATACTCTGTATGGCCACAATGATGACGACACTCTATTTGGTGGCGAAGGCAGCGATATCCTTTACGGTGGTAACGGCGCTGACCTTCTTGTTGCTTCTGTCGGCTTTGACCATCTTCATGGTGGTCGTGGTGATGACACCTTCCAGCTTGATGACCTAAACGCAGCTGAAAACACAATTGTACGCTTCAAAGCGGGTGAAGACAGCATTGATCTGAGCGAAATCATTGACGACCTAGGCGTGAGTGAAAGTGAGTTCCTAGATAATCTATCTCTAGATTACTCTGCGCGTAACACGGCTGAGCTGAACTACAACGATGGTACAACTGAGATCACATTCTTCCACTTCGAGCATGTTGCTCGTAACCTAGAAGCTGATGATCTCGACATCATTACAACGTAACCTTATACAAACAAATCGAAACCGCTTCTGTTGAAGCGGTTTCGTGGTATTATGGGCTAATAATAAAAAAATAGGTGACCCAATATGCCAGCTCTTAACCCACAAGACCCCCTTCTGATTGATACACTTCTTACGGAAGATGAACGTCTGCTACGTGATGCAACACGTGATTTTGTTAGGGCTGAGCTTGAGCCTGTGGTCACTGAAGCTGCACGTAAAGGTGTATTCCCAATGGATCTGGCTCCTAAAATGGGTGAAATGGGTCTCTTCGGTATTCCTCTTGAAGGCTATGGTTGCCTGGGTCTTGGCTACGTATCTTACGGACTTGTAAACTTTGAGGTTGAGTACTGCGATAGCGCTTTCCGCTCTTTCCTCTCTGTACAAAGCTCACTGGTGATGCATCCAATTTACACATTTGGTACAGAAGAGCAGAAACAAAAGTATCTGCCAAAGCTTGCCAGCGGTGAATTCATCGGATGTTTTGGCCTCACTGAACCAGACGCAGGTTCTGATCCTGCATCAATGCGCTCAAACGCGAAAAAGGTTGATGGCGGCTACATTCTAAATGGTGAGAAAACTTGGATTACAAATAGCCCAGTAGCTGACGTATTTGTTGTTTGGGCCAAAGATGAAGCGGGCGATATCCGCGGTTTCGTTCTTGAAAAAGGCATGAAAGGCCTCAGCGCACCACACATGGAAGGCAAGCTAAGCCTCCTTGCAAGTGAAACAGGCATGATTGTTATGGAAGATGTATTTGTTCCTGAAGAAAACAAGTTCCCTGAAATCAAAGGGCTGAAAGGTCCATTCTCTTGCCTGAATAGCGCACGTTACGGCATTAGCTGGGGTTCAATGGGTGCAGCGCAAGCCTGCTTTGATGCAGCACGTGACTACAGCCTTGAACGTCAACAGTTTGGCAAACCTCTCGCAAGCAAACAGCTTATCCAGTTTAAACTCGCAAATATGAGTACAGAAATTACGCTTGGTCGCCTACTCGCGCTTCAGCTTGGCCGTCTTAAAGATGAAGGTAAAGATGATCACAACATGACAAGCTACGCAAAGCGTAACAATGTCGGTAAAGCACTCGAAATTTCTCGCATTGCCCGTGATATGCATGGCGGTAATGGTGTAAGTGACGAATACAAAGTCATGCGTCACCTTATGAACCTTGAAGCTGTAAATACCTATGAAGGCACATCAGACATTCACGCTCTTATCATTGGACGTGCCCTCACAGATATCCAAGCCTTTATGTAGGATGTAAGCTTATGAAACCAGTTCACCCAACCACAAAAATGTTTCTGCACATTGCAGGCTCTCTCTTTGGATTTCTTATTTTTATGGGTGCGTGGACTTGGTTTGGTTATTTTTCAAGCAGTGTTGAACTGAATGAACTATGGGTTACAAAACCCGTACTTATTATTGGACCTGTTGCCGTACTGGGGGCAGTTATGGCCTCTCTCTATTTCAATATCTTTGCGTTTATCTCTTGTACAATTATTGCGATGGCCTCTTTCCTAACTGTTTTCCATTACGATGTGCACTGGGAAACAGCACTTAAAAAGCAAGAGCTCTACGGTTACCAAAAGCAAGAGCTCGCTCGCGCAAAAAGTGAAGCTGATCACCTGTTCTACTGTGGTGAAGATGGCTACATCGCTCTCACAGATGGCAACACATACTTTTCTCCTCAGCTGCATGACTTTAAAGATAAGCGCTACTACATTGAGTACTTCCCTAAAATTGGTGACCACAAAGGACGTGTTTACCATCTAGGCCTATACCCTGGCGGCTTTGAGAATAAAACACTCGCTAAGTTTATTAAAAACCCTATGGAGAACTGCACAAAGGGCGGCTGGACACCTTATCAGTACCTCAACCAGTTAAAACCTTTAAAATCTGCAAACTTCTAAAAACTATTGACCCCAAACATTCTACAGGTATACAATTTCCACATACTCCTCTTCATTCCTTTTCCTTAGACGGAGTTTTGCTCCTATGTTTACCCTACCTACTCCCGTGGTTGCTAAAAAAGGCATCAGAGATACATACCTGAAAGCTTTGCGTGACCTACAAAAAAAGAGCGATGATCCTGACACACAAATGACTGCCATCATTCTTTCAAAAGACCTGAAAACAAAAGTCTCTAAGGCAAATGCAATGCCCCTTGGTATCCTTAAAGATGCTGAGCGTCTTGTCCGTCCTGAGAAATATCACTGGATTGAGCATGCTGAGCGTAATGCAATTTATGACTCGGCTAAATATGGGCTCGCCCTTAATGGCGCAACCATGTTTGCTTTGTGTATGCCTTGTATTGATTGTGCACGTGGTATTGCTTGCTCAGGTATCAAGCGTTTGTACATTGATTACGACTTCACCGAGTTCTACATTGACGGCAACGCCGCCAAATGGGAAGAAGGTTTCAAACGCGTCTTTGCTCTTCTTGATGAGGCTGGCGTTGAAGTGACCTTCCTCACCAGTCGCGACATTTAAAAAATCCCCCGCATTTGCGGGGGATTTTTTCGTTTTACATCTCGCTGAGAACATCTTTAAAAGAATCGTTAGCACGAATCTCCTGAAGAGTCTGAGGCGCATTGCCATAATAACGGCGCGGATTTCCACACATCCAGCAGCTGCAGATGGTGGCATTATTGGCCAGAATTGCAATATCACGATCCGTCAACTCACGACGAGCTTCAGGGTGAACAGCATTCTCACGGCGAAGCGCCTTAGCTTTATATTTAGCCGTATTATGGCGACGTTCAGCACGAGTACGGGGCATAGCATTATCCTTTCAGATAAACGCTAGCAGGCATAAGGGCTATCCCCTATGCCCTAGCGTTGGCTATGCCAACGGGCTTTATGCTTAGGCATAAGCTCTCCTTTTGAAGATTGAAGAAACAGTAAGATAGAATTGAATACAGTTTTATAGCAAGAATAGCTTAATCAGGCAAGAGAACCATTAAACTTGCTCAGCTATCTTGGAAAAATTTAAGTATAAAGTTCGCTCTACAGCCATCGAAAATGTGTTGGCATAAAGTGCGCAGAGCGATGTGTATTAAAGATACATGAGCACGAGCACTGCCATGCAAATACATTTGCAGATCTGTAGAGTAGAATTTTACATTTCACCGTAGTTAGGGCCACCTGCACCTTCCGGCGTTGTCCAGTTGATGTTCTGCTTAGGATCTTTAATATCGCAAGCTTTACAATGGATGCAGTTCTGCGCATTAATTTGCAGCTTAGGGCCACCCTCGCCCTCTTCTAGAATTTCATAAACGCCTGCAGGGCAATACTTTGTCTCAGGTGAGCCAAACTCTTTATAGTTCACATCAATCGCAACCTTCTCATCTTTGAGTTTCAAGTGAGCAGGCTGATTTTCTTCATGAAATGTTCCCGCAAGGAACACTGAAGACAGACGATCAAAGCTAAGCTTATTATCTGGCTTTGGATACTCAATAGGTTCAACAGCACTCAATGGCTTTGTCGCACCATGGTCAGCATGATGAGAGAGCGTTTTTTTACTACCTGAAAGATACGTTTCTTTTGCAGCGTTAATAAGACCAGCAAAAAGACCTTTTTTAAAGCCTGGGCGAATGTTACGTACACCGTGAAGTTCACGATATACCCATGAATCTTTATATTTATCTGTGTAAGACGTTGCCTCGTTTCCAGCTTCTTCAGATGCAAGTAGCTCAACCACAGCTTCGGCTGCAAGCATACCGCTCTTCATCGCTGTATGGTTACCCTTAATCTTAGCGACATTTAGGAAACCTGCACTATCCCCAACAAGCACACCGCCCGGAAATGTAAGCTTAGGTAAACTTTGGAAGCCGCCTTCAACAAGCGTTCTTGCACCATAGCTAATACGGCGCCCACCTTCTAAAACTTTAGCAATTTTAGGGTGATGCTTAAAACGTTGCATTTCCTCAAATGGAGAAAGCGTTGGGTTTTCATAATCAAGCCCCACAACAAAACCAACAGAAACCTTGTTATCACCCATATGATAAAGCCAACTACCACCATAAGTTTTTGTATCTAGCGGCCAACCAATTGTATGAATTGCATGGCCTTCATTATGATTTTCAGGCTTCACTTCCCAAATCTCTTTCACACCAAGGCCGTAAGTTTGCGGCTCACTGTCTTTATCTAGCTCAAATTTAGAGATAATCTCTTTAGAACAAGAACCACGGCACCCTTCAGCAAAGATTGTTTGCCGTGCATGGATTTCCATACCAGCAGCGTAGTTCTCTGTCTTCTCGCCGTCTTTACCAATACCCATGTCCCCTGTCGCAATACCTGCAACAGAGCCATCTTCATTGTAAAGCACTTCAGCAGCAGCAAACCCTGGGAAGATCTCTACGCCAAGCTGCTCAGCTTGCAGAGCCAACCAGCGCGCAAAAATGCCAAGAGAGATAATATAGTTATTATGGTTCTTCATTTGTGGAGGCGTTGGAAGCCTCACAGAAAGCTTCTTCGTCATAAAGTAAAACGCATCACTTGTCACAGGAACTTTAAGCGGCGCTTCCTTCTCTTTCCAATCAGGAATCAGCTCATTTAGAGCACGCGGTTCAAATACAGCGCCAGACAGAAGGTGCGAACCGACCTCGCTCCCCTTCTCTAAAACACATACATTAAGTTCTGAGTTTAATTGTTTGATTTTTATGGCAGCAGACAATCCTGAAGGCCCTGCTCCAACAATCACCACATCATATGGCATAAACTCTCTATCGCTGCGGAAGGCCATCTCTCTCATGGGATTACGATAGCTCCTTAATCAGCTCAGGAATGGCATCAAATAGATCTGCCACCAAACCATATGTCGCAATATCAAAGATTGGTGCATTCTCATCTTTGTTGATCGCAACAATTACTTTTGAATCCTTCATACCTGCAAGGTGCTGAATCGCACCTGAAATACCCACGGCAAAGTAGATATCAGGTGCAACCACCTTACCTGTTTGGCCAACTTGATAGTCATTTGGCACCCAGCCAAGGTCTACCGCTGCGCGTGTTGCTCCAACAGCACCCCCACCAAGCTTGCTTGCAAGCTCTTCTAGCATACCAAAGTTATCTGCTTCTTTAAGACCACGACCACCAGAGACAACCACTTTTGCACTACCCAGTTGAGGTCTTGAGCTATCAGAAAGCTCTGCCTTCATAAAGCTACTTAGGCCGACAGGCGCCTGCGCGCCAATAACTGTGACAGTTGCTTCTTTCCCGCTTTCACCAACAGATTCAAACGCTGTTGGGCGAATCGTCGCCAGTACTTTTGTTTCTGCAGTTTGTACAGTCGCAATTGCGTTACCTGCATATGTAGGACGCTTAAAGGTTTTATCATCAATAATTTCCATCACATCAGAAACCGCTGAAATTTCCATCATACCCGCAACACGGCCCATAAGGTTTTTACCAAATGTTGTCGCAGGGAACAACACATGCTCAAACTTGTCTGCAAGCTCAACCACTTGAGGAGCAAGCTCTTCTGCAAGAAGGTTTTCAAGATGCGGTGCTTCCATCAGCATCACTTCAGCAACATGTTCTAGCTTTGAGGCTTCCTCAGCTGCACCTACAGCTTCACCGCCCATAACAAGTACAGAAACTGCACCGAGCATGCTGGCAGCTTCAATTGTTGCATGTGTTGATGTTTTAAGAGAACCGCCAGTGTGTTCCGCAATAACAAGTACAGCCATTAGATCACCCTCGCTTCATCTTTAAGTTTTTGAACCAGCTCTGCAACGCTTGTGACCTTCACACCACCTTCACGTGGTTTTGGCTCTTCTACAGTCAGTACAGAGATTTTTGATTTTGTATCAATGTTAAGATCAGCAAGAGGCATCTCTTCAATTGGCTTTTGCTTCGCCTTCATTAGGTTTGGAAGGGTCACGTTACGTGGCTCATTCAAACGAAGGTCAGTTGAAATTACAGTTGGAAGGTTTACTGAAAGCGTTTCAAGACCACCATCTACTTCACGTGTGACTTCGGCTTTACCGTCTGTAATATCCACTTTTGAAGCAAACATAGCCTGTGACCAGCCCATCATACCTGAAAGCATTTGAGAGGCTTGGTTGTTATCGCCATCAATCGCTTGCTTACCCATAAGCACAACATCTGTGCCTTCTTTCTCAACAAGTACGCGGAGTACGCGCGCAACAGCGAGGGGATGCATATCATCGTCTGTGAGCACATGAATACCGCGGTCAGCACCCATACCAAGGGCTTTACGCAGGCTTTCTGTTACGTTTGCCTTACCAATAGAAACCACAATAATTTCATCAATCTTACCAGCTTCTTTAAGGCGTACCGCCTCTTCCACAGCAATTTCATCAAATGGGTTCATAGACATTTTAACCGTAGACAGGTCAACACCAGAGCCGTCATTCTTGACGGTCGGTTTTACGTAAGCGTTAATAGTGTGCTTAATCGCAACGAGGGCTTTCACGAGAACGATTCCCCTTTTCTTATTTAAATTTACGCGCGTATCATACCATATTTTGAGGAAAAGTCCTGTCGTTTTTACAAACACCAGGCAAAAAGAAACAGCCCCCGTTAAGGGGCTGTTCCAATTTTCGAGTATTATGCTTTAGCAGGAGAGGTTTGCTTCTCTTCTGCCGCTTGCTGTTGGTTTTGCCACATTTTGCGCTTCAGCACACGATGGGCGTCATGGTGACGGTCAATCAGCGGCTTGAAGAAGTCGCTGCCACGCTTGTGGCCATGCTTGCGCTTATAGAAGTAAATCTGCAAGATCCCTTCAACTGCAAACGCCTTGATGACAGCCAGCATGGGCAGAGCGGCAACAAAGCCAATACCACCAAACAGTTTACCGCCAGCAATAACAGCCAGGATCACACCAATTTTCCAAACACGCAGGCTATCGCCCACATATTTCGGAGTCAGGATTTTAGATTCCAGAACAAAGTTCACAGCACCAACCCCAACCAGTACAACGATGTACGGGTACAAGGATTCGTTCAAGAACGTTGCAAAGGTCACAACAAGGCTCACAGACAGAGCAATCCAAGACCCGATAAATGGCACGACCGACAAAAAGCCTGCAACCAAGCCAAGGAAGATTGCCATCGTTACACTGAAGCCTGCAATCAACAGTACCACCATAATGATGGCTGCCAAAGTCAGGCCAATTTTAGCCCAACCCACAAGCAGGTTTTTCAAGGAATTATCAATGCTCGCAAAGGTGCGATCCACAGGTCCTTCCCAGCTGTCAGGTGTCACCAGATGCACAAACTCCACAATGAAGGGAGAAACATCTTTTTCCCATTCAGTCGTGGCAATCCACAGCATGATCAGGAAAACGCCCCAGTGCACAACGGTTGGTGCAATGCCAAGCACGTTTTTCAAGTTGCCGACCAGCATATCACCAATCCAAGCCGGAACATTTACCAGCCAGTTGGTGACACCATTGATGTCAATGCGCTCCAGAGGAGTGCCTTTGACATACTCCTGAACACTGAGCATCCAGCCATTGATGAGAGGCCGAAGGGTGTCTTCAGAAAACCCACCCAGCCCTGCAAACAAGCTTTCCAGCTTGCCAACAACAGTGACCAGATACGCACCCAGCCCGACCATCAAGAGCAAAGGCATCAAGATGGTCAACAGCGGAATGGAGAGTTTCTTGGACATGCGCAGCTGAAATAGCCGAGGCACTTTGACATTTGCCACAGGGACAGTAAAGCCCCCAATGGGAATGCCACTGCAAAGCCCGCGCACGATTGGCGTCACAAGATACGCCAAGAATGACAGGAAAATGATATCAACCAGAATGGTTGGCATCTTGTAGGCAGTCACTGCCAAAACACCGAGGGCAATAAGTCCTGCCCACTGATATGGTGAAGGTTTCATTGATATATCCTCCTCAAGGATAAGAGAGAAAAGAGAAGCCCTAATTTAGGGAAGTTTACGTAGTGTATTTTATATGGGGAGAAAGAAGATGATTTACAAGGGTTAAATACAAAAAAGCTCCCAATTCTGGGAGCTTTTTCTGAGATCTCTACTACTCTTCAGTTTCAGAGTAAGATTTCATTGATCTTGCGCGTGATGGGTGGCGCAGTTTCTTAAGCGCTTTCGCCTCAATCTGACGAATACGCTCACGTGTTACGTTAAACTGCTGACCAACTTCCTCAAGTGTGTGATCTGTTGACATACCAATACCGAAACGCATACGTAGCACACGCTCCTCACGAGGCGTCAGTGTTGCAAGAATCTGCGTAGTTGAGTCACGTAGGTTCTTTTGTACTGCTGCATCGATTGGCAGAACCGCATTTGTATCTTCAATGAAGTCCCCAAGTGTTGAGTCATCCTCATCACCTACTGGCGTTTCAAGAGAAATCGGCTCTTTCGCGATCTTCTGTACTTTACGTACCTTCTCCACCGGCATCTGCATTTTCACAGATAGCTCTTCTGGCGTTGGCTCACGGCCAAGTTCAGTCATCATTTCACGTTGTGTACGGCTGAGCTTGTTAATTGTCTCAATCATGTGCACAGGAATACGAATTGTGCGGGCTTGGTCAGCGATAGAACGTGTAATCGCCTGACGAATCCACCATGTTGCGTATGTCGAGAACTTGTATCCTCGGCGGTATTCAAACTTATCGACCGCTTTCATAAGACCAATGTTCCCTTCCTGAATCAAATCAAGGAACTGTAGACCACGGTTCACGTATTTCTTCGCGATAGAAATTACAAGACGAAGGTTTGCTTCAATCATTTCTTTCTTCGCAACACGTGCTTCACGCTCACCTTTACGTACACGAGCAACAAGTTGCTTAAATTCGTCTACTTTCAGGCCAAGGCCATGTGCTGCTTTAAGAACTTCTTGGCGTTCAGCTTCAGCGTGTTCACCGTGCTCAGCAAAGAACTCTTTGTACTCTTTTTCAAGAGCTGCAAACGGGTTGTTCTCTTCGTTACCGATGTAAGAACGTAGGAATGTTGTACGGTCTACGCCTCTAGCAGAAGCAAACTTCACAAGCGTACCTTCTGTGCGCGTGATTTTACGAGATGTATCGTAAAGCATCGCCGTTAGGTCTTCCACTTTACCAATTGTCAGTGGAACTTCCTTCATTAGTTCTTTCATCTCAGTGATGTGTGTGATCAGCTGACCTGTAAGGACCTTAAACTGCTTGTCTGATTCAGGCAGTTCAAGACGCTTAGCATTCAGTGTCTGAATTTCTGAGTAGTGCTTAGCAACTTCTGTGAAAATCTCTGTCATGCGTGGCATGAGAGTTTCTTCCATTGCACTGAGAGACATGATCTCTGCATCTTCCTCATCTTCTTCCGACTCTTCGCCGTCTTCATCAGAATCTTTTGCTTCAACATCGTCTTCTTTACCTTTAGACGCGTCTTTTAGATCTTTCACTTCACCAGCTTCTTCATCGCCGTTTTCAACAGAGTCTAGATCTGCATCATCATCTTCGCTCGACCCCATTGCTGCGTTCAGATCAACGACATCACGCAGGAAACGGTCGCCCATCTGTACTTCATTCATTAGGTCTAGGAGGTAGCCGTATGCTGCTGGGCATGTAAATAGACCATCTTCCATTTCCATTTTTCCAGCTTCAATACGCTTCGCAAGCTCAATCTCACCTTCGCGTGTCAGAAGGTCTACGTTACCCATCTCACGTAGGTACATACGCACAGGGTCATCTGTACGGCCGTAGTCTTCACTGCTGCTGCTGCCGCTTGATACGTTACGGCTGCTTGATTTAGCAATGGCAGTTGTCGCACCAAAGAATCCTGGGTGTGCGTCAAATGTTGAGATATCGCTCTCATCATCCATAGATGCGCGCTTTGAAGGGCTGCCTGTGTCTACAACACCAGATACGTCTTCGTACTCATCATCATCTTCAACAACAACGTCATCATTGTCCGCTTCCATTTCAAAACGGTTCGAACCACGCTTCGCTTCAGTACCGCCAGTATTTTCTGGGGCGCCTGCCGCTGCTTTTGTTGTCTCTTCTACCGATGTCATCTCTTTGTCCATTCGGTTTCCTCCTGCGTTTAGGTTTTTATCGTTATCAATAAACTTTTTAAGTTGCCTATTTATTCAGCATTTTTCTGCTTTTGAGCCAGAAGCTTTTGCTTCATTTCCTCCCAAGCTGACATATCTGTCTCCTCCGAGACAATGTGAGCTATTGAGCTCTGCGGCATAGCTTTCTCCTGCTTTGCCTTCTTCTCATCTGAGAGACGGCGCCAATATGCAATACGCGCGCCAGAATCCATCTGAGAAATGATATCGGACTTCAACAGACCATGAAGTTGATCGTATGCTCCGATAGAAGTGAGGTAAGAATCAAATGAAGGCTTGTCAAGGGTGCCCTTGCCTAAAAATTGAAGCCCGTACCCAACCAACTGATTAAACGCCTGATTTTTAAATTTAAGATCGGCAATTTCATCAGAAAATTTTTCAAAAAATATTGGCTCATGGAACATCAGTGAACACATCGCAGCGTCCACATCACGGATATGTGCATGAGCATTTTTAATCGCATCTGGTGCTTTGAGCTTTCCACCATGCAGCGCCTTACCACGAACCGCGTCCCAAAGCTTACTCTTAAGAGCACTTGTGTAATGCTTCTTCACTGTTTCATCTACGATAGAACCGCACGTTGTCGCAATTTCCTGCTCAATACGTGCGCGTGTATCAGGTGCGCTAAAGTCTGCTGAAGCTGTCATGGAGCGCCAAATAATATCATCCAGTGTGCTAGAAGCCTGTACCAATTTCTTAAAGGCATGCGCCCCCTGCTCTGCCACAAAACTATCAGGGTCATGGCCCTCAGGCATTGTAATAAACTTAAGTGATTTACCTGGTTTTAGGTGTGGTAGAACCATCATCGCACTTCTATATGCTGCGCGCTGACCTGCTTCATCACCATCTAGGCAAATAAACGGCGTATCTGTATAGCGCCATAGCAGGTGTACTTGATCTTCTGTCAGCGCTGTCCCCATTGGGGCAACAGCTGTTTTAATACCTGCTTGCCATAATGCAATGGCATCCATATATCCTTCAACTACCAGCATATAACCTTGCTGACGCACATGCTCACGAGCACGGTTAAGGTTGTAGAGCATTTTACTCTTATGGAAGAAATCTGTTTCTGGTGAATTGAGATACTTGGCTGCGTTATCATTCTTTTCAAGAATACGACCACCAAAACCAACCACCTGACCACGTTCGTTTTCAATTGGGAACATCAATCTCCCGCGGAAACGATCATAATGCTTCCCGCTATCAGACTGCCCAATGAGCCCTGTATCTAAAAGCGATGGAATATCCACTGTATCTGAGATAAGCTCATTCATGGTTGCGTCCCAACCATCTTTGGCAAAACCCACACCAAATTCTTGAACAGTCTCAGCTGTAAGGCCACGACCGTCACAATATTCAAGTGACTTACCATTCAGCTGGCTTACAAAAAGTTTCTTAGCCTTATCGAGAGCTGCATAGCCCTTCTCATATTTATCTCGCACCGCTGGCGGTGTTGTACTCTTCTCATACTGAAGCGTTACGCCAGACGTTTCTGCAAGGTACTCAACAGCTTCTACAAATGTACCGCCACGCATATGCTGAACAAGATCAATCGCACCACCATGAGCTCCACAACCAAAACAGTGGTAGTAGCCTTTATCTTCTACAATATGGAGAGAAGGTGTTTTCTCATTATGAAACGGACAGCATGCCCACCAGCCTTTACCTTTACGTTTGAGTGATGGTGTAAACTGACGAAATACGTCAACAAGCGATGTTCTCGCTTTTACATCCTCAATGCTGGTTTTGGAAATTTTGGGCACTTATAAACCTAATCTTTAGCATTACTCGGCTTGTTTATAAGTAATATTATACAATTAAACAGACTGTACACACTTTGACAAGCACTTTTTCTAAACTTTTTCAAAAAAATAAAGGGATGCACATGCACCCCCTTATCTTTAAATTTAAAGAACTTTATTGGAGGCCCTGAGTCTGTGGATTTGATTCCACACAACCGAGGTTTTTAAGCATAGATTTCTCATGGCTCTTAAAGGTACGCGTCATACGCTCCGCTGGGAGAAACTCCACGGCAACATGGCCGTCTTTTACTCCAGAAGTTTGAATCGCTTCAGGGCAAGTTACAGATCCCATAAGGGCTGCTCTTTTTTCGTCTAATGTTTTTGTTGTCATTATATGTCTCCCTAACACTTAATTAGTGTATACCATATTACTTATTTCAGTCCAAAATGTCAAGCCTTCCTATATTTCCTCGCTGACAAAACTGGTATTGGTACCACTTATATTATTTCAACCCCGAAAGGTCATTATTTTTATATTTTTTTAGATATCTTCTTTATTCATTGGCTCTGAGAGCAGGTTTCCTTGCATAACTAGGCAGCCAACCTGGTGTAAAAAGGCCTTTTGCTGGTCATTTTCAACACCGACAGCAATCACACCAAAACGTAGATCACGGGTAATCTTCATGATTGTTTGTACAATCTTACGGTCTTTTTCACTGCGTTCAATACGCTGAATGAACGTTGGGTGAATCTTTAGCGTGTTTACAGGGAGCTGTTTTAAGTTACCTAGAGGCTTCTCCCCTACGCCAAAGTTATCAATCGCTACAGAGTGACCTTGCTTCAAGAGAGACTTAAGCGGCTCAATCGCAAGCTCTGACTGATTAATAAAGATATCTTCAGAAATATCAAAGGCAATGTATTTACTCGGTACGCCTGACTCATCAATTACACGCTCAAAACGACGCAGAACCGTTGGGTCTAAAAGTTGTTGCTCTGAAACGTTCATCCAAACCGTAACAGGGTAACCGCAACGCTCAGAAAGCTGCTTTTGCGTTTCCAGTGCATCTTTGAGTGCCCACTCCCCTAAAGGAAGAATCAGGTTTGTCTCTTCTGCGTACTGCATAAACTGAGCAGGTTTTAGCATACCTTTACGTGGATGATTCCAGCGCATCATTGTTTCAAAACCAAGAATTTTACCTGTTTCAATTTGGTGAATCGCTTGATAGTGCGCTGTCAGCTCATTCTTTTGAATGGCTGTTTTTAGGTCACTAGCCAAATCATCTACTGGTACAATTTCAGGCTCTGTATCCTTCTTCTCACTTTCCATATGCTGGAAGTAAACAAAGCGATTCTTACCTGTTGTCTTCGCGTGGTACATCGCTTGGTCAGATTTCTTAATAATATCTGTTGTACTGCTACCGTCATCAGGGTAAATACTGGCACCGATACTTGTACTTACATGTACATCATTCGGGCCAATTTTATATGGCTCACTAATGGATTTAATAATCTTCTCACCAATTGCTGCCACATGGCTTTGATCACTAATTCCTGTCAAAATCACCGTAAATTCATCACCACCAAGACGCGCGACAGTATCTGTATCACGGACAATCGCTGTCAGTCGCTCTGCCACTTTTTTCAGAAGAATATCCCCGACATCGTGACCAAGGTTATCGTTCACGGCCTTAAACCCATCAAGATCAAGGAAGAGCACAGCAACCTGAGTCACCTGACGGTAAGCTTGTGCGAGTGCCATGTTGAGACGATCGTAAAAGAGCTGTCTGTTTGGAAGCCCTGTTAGAATATCGTGGTAAGCCAGCTGCTTCTCACGCTCACGGTCTTGTGATTCACGAGACTTCAATCTCATAGATTCAGTTACAGGCACAGCATATGCCACATAACCGGCAATTCGGTGTTCGGTATCATGCCAAGGCACCATGTTCCAATTCAAAATTTCCTTCTGACCGCCAATCATATGTTCATCAGCTTCAACCTTAATTTCATGCCCTGCAAGAAGTTCAGCTTCAGCACTTTTAATATCTTTCGGAATCCAAGGCACCATTTGTGTATGGTTTCGCCCTCGCAAAGTGCCAGAAAGTTTAAAGACTTCTTTCCAGCTTTCACTCACAGCAATGTAATCCCACTGTCTATTGAGTACTGCAACAGGTGTTGGGCTGTTAATCGTCATCGTTTCAAGCACGTGCCCGCTTGTTGATTTAAAGAAGTTATCTGTTTCTTTCCCTTCAGAAATATCTTTAAAGTAGAAATAAACCTCTTCTTCAGCAGGAATAATTTTTACCATCAACCATGTATCAATCGCTTCAACAAAAATTTCTTTCTCCATATACTCTTGCTTATTCACAGCTTCTTGAATCATCAGGTGAAGGCCAGATGTCATATAAGCAGGAAAGACATCATGGATACGGAAACCAACCGTTTGAATGGTTCTGTTAGCGCGTGTCGCCCACCCTTCTAGGTAAGCTTTTGCAGATTTGTTTACAAACTCAATTGTATCAGAAAGCGTGAGTACAATAAGCGCAACATCCAACTCATCTTGGATGTCATAAAACTTCACCTGGCCATCTTCATACTTATGCTTAAACTCTTGCTTAAGAGTTTGTTCTCTTAAATACCCTTGCCTATAAAAAGAAAGCTGTTTCTTATAATTGGCTGTAAAGACATGACGGCGCATCATAAGAATTGTTGCAAGCGTTGTTGCCAAACCTGAAAGCGGAATAAACCACAGCGGCCAAAGAATTGCCGTTAAATCTCTATAAAGAGGAAGCTTTTCCTGAAGGCCCTCAAAAATACCAGGGTTCCCAACAGAAATACCGCTATGAACACTAGCCACCATCTCGACACCTGTTGGTGGAGAAATCATCACAACTTCAAATAAAACCAGTGTGACAACAACCGTTAAAAATACCCCAATGATGCCAATCACAACAATAAACGCAACCTGCTGAAACTCGAGATCAATATCTCGAACAACTTTGCTATTTTTTTGCATCTTCTCGTTCATGTACGGGTGTCTTTGTGTTATTGTTATTTCCAGTATAAGTAACTTTTTTGCTTATGCTACGTAAAATAAATAATAAGTTGCAAATCCTCGACAAAATGGCCCTATACATGAAGCATTTTTACAAAACACTATTCTTTCTAGCCCTTGCCTTTTCACAACTACAAACTGCTGTAGCACAAAGCACGCCAAATTCGCAACGCGTGGAAAATGTTGTTGCTACAATTGTAAGCAGTCATGACACATTTACAAAAGGTGACGCACTTAGAATTGGTATCCGCCTTGATATGGATCCACAGTGGCACGTGTATTACATTAACCCGGGTGACTCAGGCCTTGCTCCAGAAGCAAACTGGACACTTCCGGAAGGTATGACTGTCGGTAACTTTGAATTTCCAACACCAGAAATTATTCCAATTGAACCTCTTACAAACTATGGTTACGAGCATAGCGTAACGCTCCTTGCCCCTGCACGTATCAATGAAGATATGAAAACAGGTAAATACTCTATAACGGCTGAAGTCAGCTGGCTGATGTGTAAAGACATCTGCCTGCCAGGTGAAGCAATGCTTACGCTTCCTATTGAGTACAGCGCTGAAATATCAACACCATCTGCTGATGCAAGCCGCTTCCCTTCAACTGAAGAATACCCTGCTCCTGATTCTGGCCTCATTTCTGAAAGCCTCATCCAAACAGACAGCAACATCCTCTTCCCAATTAGCGACCCTGCATTCACGAAAACACTGCGCTTTATTCCAC
>JAYZXF010000004.1 GCA_036141575.1 Pseudomonadota bacterium
CTTCAACGTAGCAGCTTGGCTTATTGTCAGCTTCTAGCAGAAGGTCAATACGGCTGTTCTCGCCATATTTAACTTCTCGTCTGATGTTTGTGTAACCAGTTAGGGCTGGGATGAGGTCTTTTTCTACGCCTTCTTCTACAATCTTGTTTGGCAGAGACGTGTTTACGCCAACAAGGCTTGTGCCTGTATCAATCATCTCAAACGTATATTTGAGTTTACGCTTCGGATCATCATTATGTGTGAGGTAAACTGGTGCCCCCTCTAAAATAAGGCCTTTCATTGAGCCTGTGTTTGGGCAGTGGGCAACAACGGTTTCACCGTTTTCGAGTTCAGCATCTACAAAAAAGCGCTTATAGCGCTTAATGAAGGAGCCTTTTTTAAGTTCTGATGCAAATTCCATGAGAGTAATGTAATGCGCCCTACTTGTAAGGTCTAGAAAAATTCTCTATAAAGGGGCAAGTTCTGATATCTTAGTTCTGTTTTTATTCACTTGATGAAAGGAAAGCTCTTATGCAGAAGCCTGACCTGAATAAATATCGTCCGGGTGCGATTGCTGTATTGTTTGATGAAAGTGGCAACGTGTTTGTTGCAGAACGTTCTGACAGTCCCGGCTCTTGGCAGCTGCCGCAAGGTGGTGTAGATCCGGGAGAAGATGCTTACGACGCTGTTGTGCGTGAACTGTTTGAAGAGACCTCAATTCTTCCAGATGATTTGGAACTATTGTGTGCCTCTGATTTTTGGACGTCTTATGACTGGCCTACAGACTTTAAAGAACGCATGCTGAAGCGCAAGCCTGAGTGCGCGCATTTGCAGGGCGCCTGCCACCAGTGGTTCTTTTTCCGTTATACAGGTAACAAGGACGGCATTGATGTGACGAGTGCTCAGGATAAAGAATTCACGTCCAGCAAATGGGTGAAACCTGAGGAGATTGTGCCTGTTGTTGATCCTATGCGTAGAGCTGGCTATGAACAAGCCTTTACTTTCTGGGAAACCCGCGTGGTTTAATAATCGGAAAAAGCCCCTACCTTGTGTGGGGGCTTTTGTTTTTAAAGCTTTTTCTTGCAGGGGGAAAATAAGTCCTTTAAGGTGGCTGTAATTTATATCTTTTGATCCTTTTCTAGGAGCTTTAGAATGAGATACTCTGCTCTTCTGATACTGGTTTTGCCAGTATGTTTGTTTCTATTGGCCTTTATAGGTGGCCTTGCTGATAGTGAAGCATTGTTTTATATCATGATTATGCTCACCTATACATTTATTGGCCCCATTGCCATTGGGGTATCTATCATTACTGCAATTGTATATGGACATAAAAAGCATCCTGGCTTGTATGTTGTGATGCTAGGAAGCACGTCTCTTGCTGCTTTGTATTTAGGCGGCATGGGTTTCTTTATGTTTTAACCTCTTCATCTTTTTTTAGGAGTACATCTCATGTTAACTCTGTTTGTCATTGCTACAGCCATTGGCCTTGGTGCTGGTTGGCTGATTTGGGGCAAAGGCCCCCACTCCCCAAGCTTTAAACATGCTCATAAAGCATGGTATTGGCTGATGCCCGCAATTGGCCTCTTTGGAGGCATGGCCATGGCCATAGCAACCATCAACTCTCGAGATGGGTGGGATGAATTTCTCATTTTTGTTGTATTGTTTTGGGGCTGGTGGATTCCTGTCCTTTTGCTTGTTCCGTTTATTGGGAACCAAGTGAAACCCCATCATGGATGGGGTTGGGCCGCCTCTGCTATTGGTTTGCCCTCTGCTTTTGTTCTTGGAACAGCGTTGGGTGCTTTTATGTCTAACGGCTTTTAATCGATAAAGAAAAAGCCCTCCGCAAGTGGAGGGCTTTTTGTTTGCGATAAAGAATTATTTCTTCTTCGCAGTTGTCTTTTTAGGAGCTGCTTTTTTAGCAGGAGCTTTTTTTGCTGCTGTTGTTTTCTTAGCAGCAGTTTTAGGAGCTGCCTTTTTAGCAGGGGCTTTTTTTGCAGTTGGCTTTTCAGCAGAAGCTTTAACTTCTACCTTTGTTGCCACTTCTGTCATGCCTGCAAGTTTTTCCATAGCGTTGGCTGTGCGCTCAGTATTGGTTTTGATATCCATCATCATGAAGAAGATACCAAATGCAAATGCAAAGATAACAAGTGCAATCGCTGACATAACGATGGCAGCAAAGAAACCAGCAATAAAGCCTGGTGTGCTCATCCATGTACCGAAAAATACGATGGCAAGGGCACCGGCCACAAGAGCGCCACTAAATGTTTCGAGCACCATAAAGAGAAGATCTCTGATGCATTTGTTGTACTCTTTAATTTGATCAAGCATAGCGATGCCCTTTCCTTGTATTTTATGTTTAGTAGCTACGTACCGCAGGGGCGTATTTCGGGTTACCTGTTTGGCGTACTTCTTCGTAATCAAGCTCAATACCATTTTTGTTATGGTTCCAGCTTGCAATAGAGTGCTTCATCCAGTTTTCATCATCACGGTCAGGGAACTCTTCACGTGTGTGGGCACCGCGAGATTCTTTACGTGCAATGGCACTTTCAACAGTCCCTTCGGCAAGGATAATCAGGTTACCAAGTTCGATTGTTGTGAGGAGGTCTGTGTTGAACTCATCAGCTTTATCGTCTACGTAAACTTTTTCGAAGTCTTTCTTCGCTTTTTCTACAGATGCGCGTGCCTTAAGAAGGGTTTTCTCCTCACGGAATACGTTGCAGTACATATCAAGATCTTTTGTAAGCTTCTCACGGATGTCGTGAGCACGTACGCCACCATCTTTAGGGCGTGCTTTAAGCGTTGCTACGTCGCGCTGTACGTTGGCAAGGTCAGCTGTATCTGTGGCTGGTTGTTCCTTACCTTCTTCTTTCATGTAGCGCACCATTTCTTTACCTGTCACCTTACCAAATACGATCCCCTCTAGAAGAGAGTTCGCACCGAGTCGGTTGGCACCGTGCACGCTTACGCAAGCGGCTTCACCGGCTGCAAATAGGCCCGGTAGGTAGTTACTCATACCAAGCTTATCTGTGCGGATACCACCCATTGTGTAGTGACATGTTGGCTTAACAGGAATTGGCGCGTCAATTGGATCAACGCCTTCAAAGTCAATTGAAAGCTGGCGAATCTGTGGAAGACGTTCAAGAATTAGCTCACGACCTAGGTGGCGAACATCAAGGAAGATAGCACCGTCTTCACCGTTACCGTTCATGATTTCCATCATTTCAGAGCGCGATACTACGTCGCGAGAGGCAAGCTCAAGTTTGTTTGGTGCGTACTTCTGCATGAAGCGTTTACCATCTTTACCAATCAGGTAAGCACCTTCACCACGTACACCTTCACTAATCAGGATACCTGATGACTTTAGGCCTGTTGGGTGGAACTGTACAAACTCAAGGTCAGCTGCTGGCGCACCTGCTTTCATAGCTAGCGCAATACCGTCACCTGTGTTGATCATGGCGTTTGTGTTTGAGTGGAACAAACGGCCGTAACCACCTGTTGCAATCAGGATAGACTTAGAAGCAAACTGCTCAATCTTACCTGTGGCAATGTTCATGGCGATAGCGCCAGATGCGCGGCCGCTTTTCTTATCAACTGTAATTTCAAGAAGGTGGTATTCGTCAAAAACCTGAACACCGTTTTTAATAGATTGCTCCCAAAGGGTGTGAAGCATAGCGTGGCCTGTACGGTCAGCTGCGTAAGCTGTACGTGGGAAGCTTGCGCCACCAAAAGCACGCTGCGCAATTGAGCCATCATCTTCACGAGAGAATGGGCAGCCCATGTCGTCAAGGTCAAGGACAGCTTGAGGGGCTTCTTTACACATGATGTCGATAGAATCTTGGTCACCAAGGTAGTCTGATCCTTTCACAGTATCGTAGGCGTGGTCTTCCCAGTTATCGTTCTTGTTAATCGCTGCGTTTACACCACCTTGAGCGGCGCAAGAGTGAGAGCGAAGTGGGTGGACCTTAGTGATAACGGCTACGCTGAGCCCAGCTGTAATACCTTCAAATGCCGCGCGAAGACCAGCAAGGCCAGCGCCGACAATCAACATGTCATGCTTATGCATAGGATATATGCCTTCTTGTTTTTATAATTTTTATGGGGTGTATCTTACACGTGTTTATGAACAGTCTCAAGCATGGTTTTCTTTCTTTGTTTAAACGTGTCGGTGCAGTATAGTAAGTGTCATGAAGAAATTTGCTTACCTATGTATGGGCGTGATGATCTGCGCAGTTGCAGGGGCACAGGCCCAAGACCGAACGACAGTGAAAAAGCGTGTAGGCGTAGAGCGCCAACCTAATCCGTTTGAAGCGTATTTAGGACGCCCAATTGGGTATGATACAGATGGGTATGGCCTTTATAGTACAGACCGTATTGAGCAACTGGTTCGTGGTGCTGCAGAAAAAGCGCGTGCAGACTGTAACGGTAAAGGGCAGTCTGATGCCTCGATTGTTGCAGAAGTATTTGGTGGCGAAGTTGGTGGCGGTCGTGTGCAGTGTGAAAACCATGTGAATGCTGTAAAGCGTCTTCTCAGAAAAAAATCTGCAAGAGATCAAGTTAAGAATGCTGCCCTATTTGCAGAGGTAAGCGCTATTGCAACTATTGCAGACGCGATGAACTGCGACATGACTGAAATTTCAAGATACGTTTTAGGAAAATAGACGAAGGGTTGTCGGATGAAAATCAGACAGTATGGGGCACTTAGCCTAGCCGTGACTTTGGCAGCTTGCGGTATTCAGGAAAATCCAGCAACAGGTGGTACAATGCTTTCTCTTATGAGTGAGCAGCAAGAGTTTTCTATGGGCCGTGACGTGGCCAAAAAATCAGTACAAGAATTTGGTGGTGCTTATACAGGTAAGCCTGAATTGACCGCTTATATTAGAGATAATGTAGCAAAGATTGCTGCCGTAGGTGAGCGTTCTGATAAGCCATTTCAAGCAGAGTTATTAGATGACCCAATTATGAATGCCTTTGCGGTACCCGGTTATGTCATGGTGTCTCGTGGTATTTTGCCGTTCTTCCAAAATGAAGCTGAAATGGTCTTTGTACTGGGGCATGAGGTTGGTCACGTGACAGGGAAACACCATGTACGTAGCCACTCAAGACAACTCCTTACAACAGGAGCGTTTCTCATTGCTTCACATGTCCTAGCAGAACAGACTGATAGTGATGATCTTACAAGAGGGGCAATGACGGCCGCGTCATTTGCAATTCCATTTGGTATGGCACACTTTAGTCGCGCTCAAGAGCTTGAAGCCGATATGCTAGGTGTACGTTATATGTCTAAGCTTGGCTACCCAGCCTTTGAGGCGAGTGATGTCTTCCGTATGTTTGATGCGTACGGTAAGTTAAATGAAAACATTATGGCAAGTGTCGGAGAAAACCGTTCTAAGGGAATGTTCCACCGTGCTCTGGCAAGTCACCCTGATGATATGACACGTATTAATAGGGCTGCTGCAACAGCAGGTCAGAACCCAAGAGCCAGTAATAACCAAGACCGTTACCTTCGTATGATTGATGGCCTTGCTTTTGGTCCTAAGATTGAAGACGGCGTCGTGAGCAAGCACCGCTATCTAAACCCTGTGTACGGTGTGCGCTTTGATATCCCGAGACAGTTTCTTGTCAATGGAATGGATGGTATGCCTCTCGCAATTGATCCATACAAAAAAGCAGTGCTAGACGTAAAGGTTGTTGAAGAGATTACAACCAATACGAACATTCAGACTGCTATGAAAGAAGTTCTTTCTGGCGCTAAAAATGTAAAAGTCATTAAGAATGCGCCTCTGCAAGTGGCAACAGCAGAAGGTGTTTCTGGTGGTAAGGCTGTGCATTATGTGGCTGCACTTGGCACGCATCAGCAAACAGGTAAAGCAGCGCTTATTATTGCGATGGTTAGAAGTGGTGGCGCTTCAATTGATAAAAGTATTCAAGCTGCAACCAGTATGATGGTTAACTCAATGCGCACACTGACGCCGGGGCAAAGCAAACTAATTGATAGTTTGCGTATTGATATCCGTACCGTACGTTCAGGAGAGAGCGTAAAGACTCTTGCGCGTGAGCTGCCATTTGATGTGTATCACGAAGAATGGTTTAGGCTACTCAATGGTCTCCATAAAGGCGAAGGTGTTCAACCTGGTCAGAAGGTGAAGATGGTGGTGGATCCAAACGCAAAATTGAGAGTTTTATAAAGGGAGATATTAGATGATTGGGGAAAGTTTTGATTTAAGCAAGTTGCCTGATAACTTAGAAGAAGCTTTTTGTATGTATCAAAAAGCCATGCGAAAAGAGATGTTAGATCGGCTAGATAGTGTTCAAATTCCTTGGGAAAGAACAAGTGTAGACTATTCAAATGGCTATGTGCATGAAAAGCAATATGTAGCAGCGATTCTTGCATTTGTTGATGAATATGGAATGGATTTAGATCTTCCTAATATATTGAATGAATATGGTGATAATTTTGAAGTTAGTTTTGGGGAGTTTGAGTCCAAAATTAATTATTTGGTAACAAGGTTTGGTTTAAGGGTAAAAAGACAGGGTTTTTTGCCAACCGCTTCATTTGTTTATATTGGTGAAAACTATAAAAAAGAAATTGGAACTTTGCTTAATACGATAAGGGGTATTGTTGAGCAAAAAGTTGATAGTCAAAATAAGAGGGAAGCTATTTATATAAAAATGGCTTCTTTACAGTCAGAAATCGATAGAGATAGAACTACATTAGATATGCTATTTGACCGTGCAAAAGACTTTACTAGTACCGTTTCTGAATGTGCTGGTGATATCGAGCCTGTTGTTAAAAAGCTTGAAAAGTTTCGTGAGCTTATTTTTAAAGGTGTCACTAAAAAACAAAAATCATTATCCGTTCCTGAGCAGGCTAAACAAATTGAAGATATGTCTAATACAGAAGAGGATGCTGCATAATACAATTTATGCATATAGGTGATCATAGCGATAAAGCCTTGATTAAGAATTCTGTAAAAAGATAAGGAGAGGATCCTTCTCTAGAGCTTCAACCACTTATTATTCTTATAAGCTGCGGGTCTTTCGAGCACACTCGTAATAAAGGGCTACTGGAGTGCTTTTTTCACGTGCGGATGCATCATCCTCTCCTAAGATTAAGATAACCCTCTAAAAATTCTTATGCAAGCAGGTAGTGTTTTTGTTATATAGAACTTGAGCCAACAGGAATAAGGTATGTGATATGAGATTTTTACACACAATGGTGCGCGTGCGTAACCTAGAAGAATCATTGAAGTTTTACACAGAGGTATTAGGCCTTGTCAAAATCCGTCATGATGATTATGAGAAGGGACGTTTCTCATTGATCTTTCTTGCGGCACCAGGTGATGAAGAGCGTGCGAGAGTAGAAAAGGCACCTGTGATTGAGCTGACTTATAACTGGGATGATGAAGCCTATGAGGGCGGCCGTAATTTTGGCCACCTTGCTTATGAGGTGGATAATATTTATGAATTTTGTGAGCACCTGCAAAAACACGGCGTAACCATTAATCGTCCGCCACGTGACGGGTGGATGGCATTCATTAAGTCACCAGATGGTATTTCAATTGAGCTTCTGCAAAAAGGAGAAAAGCTTGCTCCTCAGGAGCCTTGGGCAAGCATGGAGAACATTGGTACATGGTAGACCCAAATCCTAAAAAAGGCCGTGATGAAGTTAACGGGTGGATCTTTTTTGATAAACCACTGGGGATGACGTCTACACAGGCTGTTGGTTATATGAAACGCATCATGAATGCCAAGAAGGCTGGCCATGGCGGGACGCTAGACCCGCTTGCAACGGGTGTTCTTCCTATTGCGCTTGGTGAGGCGACAAAGACTATGCCTTACATGATTGTTGAGGATAAGTCTTATGAGTTTGATGTGACATGGGGCAGTGAAACCTCAACAGATGATCTTGAAGGAGAAAAGACAAATACATCTGATAAGCGCCCGACGCAGCAAGATATTATGAATATTCTTCCGCAGTTTGTTGGGGATATTCAACAGGTGCCTCCACAGTTTAGTGCCATTAAAGTGGATGGAAAAGTAGCGTATAAAGAAGCCCGTAAAGGCGGCGGATTAGAGCTCAAAGCCCGTGATGTGCATGTATATAGCCTTGATGTGGTAGAGCATACACCAGAAAAAACACGTTTTCATGTATCTGTAAGTAAGGGGACATATGTACGCTCACTTGCAAGAGATATGGGCAGAGCCCTTGAATGTTACGGTCATGTGACCCATTTAAGGAGAACTCTCGTAGGAGAGATTGGATTAAATCAGGCACTTACACAGGAAGTACTTGACAAAGAGGCCGCCAGCGGCCATTATCCGCGCCATCTGCTTCTGGCGGTAGACGCAACACTGGACGGTATCCCGGTGTATCGCGCCTCTCCAGAGGAGGCGATGCGCCTCAAAGCAGGCGGAACTTTTACCCGCATTCACCTGAAACCAGGCATGATGCGTGTAAGAACCCCAAACGGGCCAACCACCTCGCTTGTACAAGTAGAAGAGGGCGGGCTTGTGAAGGTCATCCGCAATTTTAATATATAAGATACTGAAGCATAGGAATAAATAGCATGTCTATTACTACTGAAAGAACAGCTGAACTTGTAAAACAGTTTGGTGGCAGCGAGCAGAACAGCGGTAAAACTGAAGTTCAGGTTGCAATTCTAACGGATCGTATCCGTAACCTCACAGAGCACTTCAAAACAAACAAGCAAGATAACCACTCACGTCGTGGTCTTATCCGCCTTGTTAACCAGCGTCGTTCTCTTCTTGCGTACCTACGTAAGAAAGACGAAACGCGCTACGTTGAAGTAATTAAAGCTCTTGGTCTACGTAAGTAATCCAAGCTTATTAAAAAAGCCCCCGCACTGCGGGGGCTTTTTATATGCTATAGTAAGTGCACAAAGAGGCGTTATTGTAGCTCTCTATAAGAAGCTAAGCTTTATTGAAAGAGGGTAAAGGGTATGAAACTTAAAATTTTATTTCTAATGTTGTGTTCAGTTGTATGTGTGCATGGTGCATATGCACAGTCTAGTAAGGCATCTGAAGGTGTTAGCAGGCAAGTGACGTCACTTAAAAACATGATGGAAAGTTATAGGGCTGCAACAGATAGTCGCATTCAGGCTGCTGAGGTAAGGCTGAATACTCTTGAAACTCAGTTTCAGCCTTGTGCAAGTGGTGAAGAGTATGGTGAGCTGAGGTCCTCGAGTTGTGCTCCTGGGCAAATTGGTATTATGCTTGACCAATGTCGAGATGGTAGCTGGCATCAAGAGGTAGATACCTGCTCCTTTATTGAAAGAGTTTATAGTAAGCATAACCATGCAGGTGTTGCTGGCACAGCTGATATTACTGCAGCAATTGCGGCAAATACTGGGATTACTCAGCATTTTGACCATCTTGCTTTTCACCCAGACACAATGGATGAATTTTGCAGGCTAGAAGGTTTTGCTCGTCATAAAGCTGGAGCTGGTGGCGCCAAAGGTTTTAACAGTTGTGGTAATAACAACCTTCTGGCTTATATTGATGTGCCAGGGAAGCATGGTATCCACCCTGCTCCAGGAACAACATTTACACCGCACTGGGCAATTATCCCAGCGTGTAATCATAATTCACTGGTTTGGACAACGATGACATGTACAAACTTCTAGTATAAAGATGTGAAAAGCCCCCGCGTTGCGGGGGCTTTTTTGTTATCGATTAACTTTTGATATAGGGCTTGTACAGCAGCGGGTGCATGCTGCTTTTCATTGGTCGTGCGTATGTGAAACGCGGGCCAATATAGCCTCTATCATTGTCACGGCGTTGTACCCAATCAAAAAAGCCATAAGGGGCTTCTGCTTCCGGGTTTTTGTTGCGTGTATTGTAAACCTCAACAGGTGTGTAGTACGGACGAACTGCCAGCTTGCCTTCATGTTCACCATACAGCGGACTGTAGAGAACCAGAGGATTTTCACGGGCTTTGTCTTCATACAAGAAGGCTGTGCCGTAAACCTCGTAGAGCATTTTTTCACCCTTTGCAGTTTCCTGCTTGTAATGGCGGAAAATACCAGGAGGGGCAGGCATGGTGTCCATTGCGCGCGTATTGGGGTTTTTGCGTGTGGCATCAATTTGCGTATAGCCGTTTTCTTCCAGCTGTTTTTGAGTGATGAGAACAACAATATGCGCTTTGAACATAAGTTGAGCCACATAGTAGCTTTCACCAGTTTCGGTGTGCAGAGCTTGACCAATAATGGTCATGCTGTACAGGTCGGCGCGATTTGTTTGCGTCGTTGTCCAGAAAGAAGGAATGCTAGGAACCATGAAAGGTCTCCTTTAAAAGTGAACGGAAAGGTTGTGTTATTCCCTAAAATAGAGGCTCACAAAGGAAAAGTCAAAGCTTAGTTGGCAAGAGGGATGTTGTGTTCTTTAAGGATGCGCTTAACGGCACTGATATGTACGCCAAAGCTATTTCTTGGTTTGCCAATATGGGCTTGGTTACCAAAATGAATGCCAGAAAGTTCACCTGCACAATTGAAAATGCCTCCGCCACTATCACCGCTATAGGTTTGATC
>JAYZXF010000005.1 GCA_036141575.1 Pseudomonadota bacterium
AAATACAACACTTGCAGAAGGCACGACCGCCCTCTTCCCAGATGCTGTGACCTCTCGTGGCACCAAGCACCTAAATGAGCTTGCTGAAATGGTGAAGCAAGGACACCGTGCGGTTATGGTTTTCCTTTGTAATCGTTCAGACTGCGAAGAATTCAGCGTTGCAGATGAGATCGACAAGGTCTATGGCGAAACATTTAGAACTGTGCTAAAAGAAGGCGTTGAAGCTGTTTGCATGAAAGTTCGCATCAGCCCAACTGAAATTATTATTGATAAAGAAATTCCAATTAAGGTTTAATACAAATATTGAACTCAAATTGAATTCAGCGAAGCGATTTAAGGTTTAGTTTTGCTGTTTATGAGAACAATGAAGCGCTGTGTATATGATATACATCAGCAAAGTGCAGCGCAATAAACTGGAAAAATGAACTTAAAGAAACGATTTGAGGCTATATTTTGAGAATCAAACCAAAAAACTCTGTAGAACTGAAAAAAATGGCTGCGGCTGGTGAGCTAGCTGCACGCACATTAGATATGATTACACCTCACATTAAGCCAGGCATTAGCACTGAGAAAATTGATCAGCTTTGCCATGAGTTCATGACCCGTCATAATGCAAAGCCTGCCACTCTTGGCTACAGAGGGTTTCCAAAATCTTGCTGCACAAGCATCAACGATGTGATCTGCCACGGCATCCCTTCTGAAAAAGATATTCTGCAAGAAGGCGATATTGTTAACATTGATGTTACGGCTATTCTTGATGGGTTCCATGGTGATACGTCTCGCATGTATCCAGTGGGCAGGATTACTGAAGAGAACAAACAACTACTCCGTACAACATACGAATGCATGATGGATGCCATCAAAACTGTAAAAAGCGGCAGCTACTTGGACGACATTGGTAAGACAATTCAAACCAAAGCCGAAGCGTTAGGATATGGGGTTGTCCGTGATTACTGCGGCCATGGCCTTGGCCGTGTATTCCACGAGGATCCAATGGTTCTTCACTACTACAGTGGTGATCCGCGTCAGCACATCCGCCTGCGTAAAGGCACAACCTTTACCATTGAACCGATGATTAACATTGGTACATGGGATGGAGACGTGATGGAAGATGATTGGACAGTGCGCACTAAGGATCGCAAAAACAGCGCCCAGTACGAGCACACAATTGCAGTTACTGAAGGTGGTGCAGATATCCTCACCAAATCCCCTGAAGGCTACACAGATAACTTAGACCTTTAAAAAAATCCTCGCTCAAGTAGCGGGGATTTTCTTTTGATACACTTTAAATTGTGCAATACTCCCTCTTATGAAAGCATTAAAAGTCAAAGAGCAAAAGAACCACTTTGAAGGCCACCGTGCGCGCCTTAAAGATCGTTTTGCCTCCCTTGGTGCTGACGGCCTTGCCGACTATGAACTTTTAGAACTCCTCCTCACTTACGCTATTCCACGTCGAGACGTAAAACCCATTGCAAAAGGCCTCATTCTCCATTTCGGCTCTCTTGCTAAAGTCTTTGAAGCTGAAAAACATGAACTGGTTGAAGTTGACGGCATTGGTGATCATGTCGCCTCTTTGCTTATTCTCTGTAACGCGCTAGGTGTTCATACCAGTAAATCTAAACTGCAAGAAAAACCGCATATGAATAACATTGATGCGGTCATTCAGTATCTTCATGCCCGCATGGATACTCTCAAACATGAAGAATTTCACGCCCTCTTCTTTGATGCAAAAAACGGCCTTATTGCAGATGAAACCTTATTTAAAGGCTCAACAACAGGCTCAGCTGTTTACCCGAAAGAAGTGATCCGTAAAGCTCTAGCCCATGGCGCATCAAGCCTTATTATTGCTCATAACCACCCAAGTGGAGATATTACGCCAAGCCTAGAAGATGAAGAAGTCACCATGCGTATTGCCCAAGCCGGCATGATTATGGACATCACACTTCATGACCACCTGATCATCGGTAAAAAAGGCCACTACAGCTTTGCTGAGAACGGCAAAATTTAATGACAAAACTTACCTACGTCACTGGCAACCTTCACAAGAAAGCAGAGTTAGAGTTTTTCTTTAAAGATGAACCATCTATTCAAATTGATATCATTGATCCAAACTTTGAAGTTTTAGAAATACAAGCAAAGACATGCGCAGAAGTTGCGGCCTTTAGTGCAAAATATGCTGCAGATAAGCTGGGGATTGCAAGCCTTAAGTCAGATTCAGGCCTTTATATTGAGTGCCTCGGAGGGCTTCCTGGGCCGTATAATGCATACTTTGACAAACAAATCGGTACTGAGAAATTCTTAGAACTCATGAAGACGCAAACAAACCGAAAAGCACGTCTTGAGCATTGTTTTGCATACTGTGAACCCAATAAAGAGCCTATTATCTTCTCTGGAGGGTCTACAGGTATAATTGCACAAAATGCTGCAGGGCAGTCAGGCCGCTGGCATGACCAGTTTTATATTCCAGATGGCGAAAACGAAACCCTATCTCAACTCCGAGATAAAGACAGAACCTATGAACAACAGTTTTGGGGAACGGCCCTACTAGACTTTGCTGCGTGGTTTAAAAAGAATATCGTACAAGATTCTTGAATTTTAGGTACTTTTCTCCTAAATTAATCTCATGATGATGACAGTAGACGATGTAAAGAAATCTCTAACCTCTGCATTGCCAGAGGCATGGATTCAAGTAGAAAGCCCAGACGACGTGCATTTTAGCGCCGTTGTTGTGTGTGAAAGCTTTGAAGGTAAAACACGTGTTGCACGCCACCGCGATGTGTATGCAGCACTTGGTGATGCTTTTAATGGCCCACTTCATGCTCTTGGCCTAACAACCCTGACGCCAGCGCAAGCCAAAGAGCGCGGCATTGAACTTTCTTAAGATTAAGGATTTAAATTATGGATGCAAGAACACAGATCGAAACAATGATCAAAGAAAACCCAATCATGCTTTTCATGAAGGGTGAAAAAGATATGCCAATGTGCGGATTCAGTGCACAGGTTGTTAAAATTCTAAACCTATGCGGTGCAGAGTTTACAAGCTTCAACGTGCTAGAAGACGATAACATCCGTGAAGGCATTAAAGAGTTCTCTAACTGGCCAACAATTCCTCAACTGTACGTAAACGGTGAGTTTATTGGTGGTTGCGATATCTGCACAGAAATGTACCAAGACGGTGAACTTCAAGAAGTTCTCGAAGGTGCAAAAGCAGCATAAGCACGCTCAACCTTTTAAAGCCCCTCTTTTTGAAGAGGGGCTTTTCATTTGACAGTCCAAAGCTGCATCGGTAGGGTCTAGAGGATTTAAATATGTCTGCCGTTTTCTATGAGGTGTTCTGCCTCTTTAAACTTTAGGAGCTTTCTATGTCTCAGGACAAATTTCGTGATCCCGGCGGTAATAAGCCTTACCACCTGACCCAGTTTATTTCTCTGGTGAACAGCCTCAACATTCCTCAAAGCGCGCGCAATAATATGATTCGCGAAACCACGCAGATGATGGGCGCTGAAATTGAAGAATGGACCGAAACTCTGAAACGCCACCAGGAGCAAGATCCAAACATCATTGCTATGATCGGGCAAGAGTGGCAGTGATCCTCACGCCATAACCCCCTTTAAAATCGATCCAACAACCCTGCTTTTTATGAGCAGGGTTTGGTATTTTTAAAAACTTCTGTCATACTTGAGTCTATGGAACTCTGGAATAATTTTATTAAAGATATAGACATGCAATGGCGCCGCTTTGCGGTTAAGTCAGACTTCTGGCAGCAGCATGAAGAAACAATTATCTCTCTCATTCCAGTAGCACTACAGGTTCTGATTATTCTTGCCATGTTTCTCATCGCAAGAAAGATTGTCTTTACACCTTTCAAGGCCTTCCTGAGCCGTTGGCCAGCTCTAGAAGCCTCTATTAGCGGCCAAATCAAGCTGATTTCATTCCTTGTCTTGCTTGCCATTTGCCGCACAATTTCTACTGCCCTAGGCCATGGCGCCGTTTATATTGATATTGCCATTATGGGTACAGCTGCCTGGCTTATTCCAAGCTTCTTTAAAAGCAGCACCCTAAACCCTGCCTTTAGACGTGCGATTATCTTGTCTCTCTGGGCCATGCTCGCCCTCATGGTGACAGATAAACTCGATCCGATTATTCAATTTTTAGATAGCGCAAGTTTTACTGCTGGTGAAGCTAAACTCTCTCTTTGGAGCGTGATTAAGGTTACCGGTATTTTCATTATCCTTATTTGGAGTGTAAGTACCTTTACTCAGATTGTTGATACCTTCATGCAAAGAAGCCTTCACATTACGCCAAGTGCGCGCACGCTGATTACAAAAATGGTGAATATTGCAGGTATTGTCTTTGGTTCCCTCATCACCTTAAACCTTGTTGGTATTGACCTCTCTATGTTTGCCTTCTTTGGTGGTGCTCTTGGTATTGGTATTGGTTTTGGTTTACAGAAAATTGTCTCTAACTTCATTAGTGGCATCATTTTGGTAACCGATAAATCTGTAAAACCTGGTGATGTCCTCACCATTGGTGAACACCTTGGTCAAATCATTGCTCTGCGTGCCCGCTACGTTGTTATGCGCAAACGTAATGGTACAGAAGTTCTTATTCCAAATGAAAACCTCATGACATATGAGGTAGTCAACTGGAGTTACAACAACCGCAAGGTCCGCCTAGAGGTTGAGGTTGGTGTTTCATACGATAGCGATATGGAAAAAGTGCGCGAAGCCCTTCTTGAAACCATTAAGGAAAACCCTCGCGTTCTCACAACTCCTAACCCTGTATGCTTTATCACTGCTTTTGCAGATAGCAGCGTAAACTTCCTACTCCGTTTTTGGATTGTTGACCCAGAAGAAGGTATCGCCAACATCAAAGGTATGGTGTTTATGGATATCTGGAAGCGCTTCAAACAAGATGGTATTGAGATCCCGTTCCCGCAGCGTGTTTTACATATGGCAGAGCAAGACAACAAAGAACCAATTGATTCTTAAAAAGAACTTCAACTTATCCCCAAACAGAGCCCTCAAAACAATCAATTTTATCCACAGGCACATATAATTGCATACCACTACATGTAGTGTTCCCAAAGCCACAGCCAGCTTGTGTATTCAATATATTGTGGTAAAAATTGACCTTTTTTATGCTTTTTTGATTGCTGATTTAGGCAGAGTTTCCTACACTATAAATACCCTTGATGGACAAAGTTCATCACTACCGTTTTAATGGACAAACTTTTAAAAATTAGCAGAAATAACAATAACAAATAGTTGCTAAATTTTGATATAGGCCGAACACATGCGACATAATAATAATAAAAGTCGTAAGAGGGAAGTTCGCTCTATTACACAACCCATATCGACGGAGGTGACCTTTTCCATTGGGCAGGATTAGGCACCTCCATTTTCATTTCTATATCTCTCACAACATAAAAAAGAAGCCTTACAGGCCTCCCTTACTCATTGATAATAATCTCTACCCTAAAAACGCCTGCAGTTTATCTTCCCCCCAAACCTCTACACCAAGGCTTTCAGCTTTTTTAAGTTTAGAGCCGGCTTTCTCACCTGCAATAAGTACATCTGTTGAAGCACTAATGGATCCACTGACCTTAGCGCCCATAGCCTGCAAACGCGCCTTTGCCTCTGTACGAGTCATCGTCGTAAGTGTACCTGTCAGAACAACCGTCTTACCAGTCAGTTCACTTTCAGTGCGCTCAGGCGCATTATAGTCTTCAACAACCACACCTGCTTCAGCGTAGGCATCAAGTAAAGCTACATTATGTGGCTCATCCATAAACAAGTGAATGTTCTCCACCATCTTTGGGCCAATACCATCGATAGACTCAAGCTTCTGCACATCTTCTTTCATGATGCTTTGAAGTTCAGACCATGAGCCGTAAACTTCAGCCATAAGCGTTGCCACCTGAGCGCCCACCATTGGGATGCCCAATCCAGCGATAAAGCGCGGCATATCAACCCTTCTTGCTGTATCAATAGAAGCGAGAAGGTTATCAACTGACTTATCACCAAAGCCGTCCATCTGTTTCATTTCATGCTCATGTTCTTTAAGTTTAAAGATATCAGGAACACGTTTCAGCCAGCCTTTTTCCATAAATAGCTGAATCTGTTTTTCACCCAAGCCATCAATATCAAATACACCTTTAGAAGCCGCATAAATAATCCCAGCTTCCACCTGAGCAGGGCAGTCCAGATGGTTAATACAACGCGTTGCCGCCTCACCTTCTGGGCGTACAGCATGACTCCCGCAAACAGGGCACTCTTTTGGCATTTCAAATGGCACTGTATCATCAGGGCGTTTTGCCTCAACAACCGAACGTACTTTTGGAATCACATCCCCTGCACGTTCTACAAACACAGTATCGCCAATACGAATATCTAAATCTTTAACATAGTCTTCATTATGCAGCGTGGCATGACTCACTGTTACACCACCTACTTTTGCAGGCTCAAGTACGGCACGAGGTGTTAACACACCTGTACGACCAACTTGAATTTCAATATCCTTGAGAACCGTCGTCACTTGTTCTGCAGGAAACTTCCTTGCAATCGCCCAGCGCGGGGCTTTTGCAACAAACCCTAAACGGTCTTGAAGTTTCAAGTCATCAACTTTATAAACAAGTCCATCAATCCCAAAACCAAGATCTGAGCGCTTTTCTGAAATACGTTGGTAGTGTTTGTAAAGTGCTTCTTCGCTTTCAATCAATTCAGCTTCCGGTGGAAGCGTAAAACAAGCCTCACCAAGCAAGCTCATTTCTTCAGAGTGGCTCGCGTAAGTATCACTTTTACCAATGAGGCTATAGGCAAAAAACTTAAGTGGACGCTCTGCCGTAACTTTACTATCTAGCTGCCTAAGTGATCCTGCTGCCGCATTACGCGCATTGGCAAAAACCTTAGAACCCTTTTCAGTTTGAGAAGCATTAAGTTCCTCAAACTCATCATCGCGCATATAGACTTCACCACGCACCTCAATATCCTGAGGAAAGTCCTCTGGCAGGTCTTTAGGGATATCAGAAATCGTCATCACGTTTTCAGTAATGACTTCACCAACTTTACCATCTCCACGCGTCAGTGCTTTAACAAGCTTGCCACCCTCATAGTGCAAGGCACAAGACACACCATCAATCTTCAGCTCTCCATATAAAGGAATGAACTCGTCTTTACCGAGAAACTTCTGAATGCGAATCACAAACTCTTTCATATCCTCATCACTAAATGCATTAGAAAGAGACAGCATAGGCACTTTATGAGCACATGTTTCAAAGCCGCGCTTTGGCGCTGCGCCTGCCTTTTGTGTTGGGCTATTTTTACTTTTGAATTGCGGGTATTGCTCTTCTAATTTCTCAAGCTCCCCAACCAAAAGGTCGTACTCAGCATCAGAAATCTCTGGTGCGTCTTCCGTATGGTAAAGCGCGTTATGACGCATAATATCAAAACGCAAATCATCAATACGTTTTTTCGCCGTTTGCGTTTTATCTAGAGAAATTTCAGCAGAATCAAACAGGTCCATTGTTAACCTGCACTCAGCAGTTTTTCAGCTGCCTTTTTCGCTTCAGAAGTTACCTCCGCACCAGAAAGCATACGTGCAAGTTCATCCACACGTTCGTCTTTAGAAAGCGCGCGCACAGAGGTCACCATACGGCCGCTAACATCAGATTTTTCAATATAGAGATGTGTATCAGCTTTACTTGCAGCTTGAGGCTGGTGAGTAATAGTCAGAATCTGATGTTGGCCGCTCATTTGCTTCATCGCTTCGCCGACTTTATCCGCCGTCGCGCCACCAATCCCTGTATCGATCTCATCAAGAATAAGAGTCATAGAAGGCAAGTTGGCATAAAAGACTTTCTTTAATGCCAGCATGAGGCGAGACATCTCACCACCCGATGCCACTTTAGACAACGGCTGTAATGGAGACTGAGGCGCCGTAGATAGCATAAAGGTCACCTTATCAGCACCTTTTGCATTCCAGCTATTTTTATCCATACGCTCAAGCTCTACAGCAAAACGGCTGCCCTTCATATTGAGGTGCTGAAGCGAATGCTCAACTTCAGCTGAAAGCTTCTGTCCAGCAAGGCCACGAATGGTACTGCGTTTTCTACAAGCATCTTCATAAACATCAAATGCTTTTTCAACATGACGTTCTAGTGTTGCAATATCCTGACCCAGTGTTTCAAGGCCATCTAAATCTGATTGAAGCTTTGGTAAAAGCTCTTCAAGCTCTGTCACTTCTACGCGGTGTTTACGTGCAATGGTACGCAGGCTATGCAAACGATCATCAACTTCTTCAAGGCGAGCAGGGTTTGGCTCTGTACGCTCAGCCATACGAGACAGATCACGCATGACATCATCTGCTTCTGCATGTAGCGCACTCAGACGCTCAGTCAGCGTATCCCACTCTTCACCTTCAACGCCAGTTACACTTGAAAGAAGGCTATCTGCCTGAGCAAGCGCAGGCACGGCTGCATCGCTCAACACACCAGACGCATCACTCAGCGCACTGCCCATTGTTTCTGCTGCCATGAGCATACTACGCTCAGCCATCAAAGTCTCTTCTTCACCCTTCCTTGGCGCAAGCTCTTCAAGCTCTTTTACGTAAGCTGTTAATAGCTCCTGCTCTTGCTCACGATTGGTAATACGATCACGCGCACGCTCTACCGCTTGTTGGGCATCAACAAAAGAGGTGTGTGCCTTCTTCAAAGAACTCAGTTGTTTTGTATCGCCTGCAAACATATCTAAAATATCGAGATGTGCGGCACTAGAAAGAAGTCTTGTACTGTCATGCTGACCATGAAGGTCTAGCAGGTGTTCACCAAGTGCCTGCAGTTGGCTTTGCGTGACACGCGTTCCATTGGCCCAAGCCGAACTTGATTTATCACTCTTAAGCTGACGGCGCAGAATCAGCTCGCCCTCTTCTTCCACACCCATGTCCTCAAGAATCTCTTTTACAGTACTAGGGAGCTTGGTAAAGATAGCCGTTACTTCGGCTTTTTCATGACCTGATGCAATAAGAGAAAAATCTGCACGTTCACCAAGAGCGAGAGACAACGCATCCATTAGCATAGATTTACCTGCACCTGTTTCCCCTGTTAAGGTTGTTAGGCCAGCAGAGAAATCCAGTTCCTGCTTTTCAATCAGTCCAATATTTTGAATTGAAAGATGCGTTAACATTGAGGTCTCCTTAAAAGATCTTCTTCAAGAAGCTCTCTTGAGCGCCTTCATCAGCAAGGTTTCTTTCAACAAGTAGACCGTACGCTTTTTCGTACCAGTCAGAGTTATTGAAGTTATGTCCGAGTACAGATGCACTCTTTTGCGCTTCTTCCGGTAGACCAATAGAAAGGTAAGCTTCTGTAAGGCGGTAAAGGGCTTCAGGTGTTTGAGCCGTACGCTCATATTTTTGAATCACTTCTTTAAAACGGTTAAGAGCCGCAAGATGACGACCTTGGCTCTGGTAGTAACGGCCAACCATCATTTCCTTACCAGCTAGGTGGTCTTGGCATAAGGTAATTTTAAGTTTTGCATCCTGTGCATATTCGCTATCAGGGTAGCGACGTACAAGCTCTTCAAACGCAAGAAGCGCTTGCTCTGTGAAAGCTTGGTCTCGGTTCACATCACTAATACGCAGGTAGTGTGCAAGGCCAACAAGGTAAAACATGTAAGGGAGATCAACATGGCCAGGGTGCGCACGAATAAAACGCTCAGCGGCTAGGACAGTTTCGTCCATGTTGCCTTTTCTAAATTCTGCATACGCCACCATCATTTGTGCGCGTGTCGCCCAACCACTGTAAGGGTGCTGACGCTCAAGCTCTTCAAATGTGTTAATCGCCGTGTCCCACTCTTTCGTGTTGAGCTCATCCATACCGTCATTGTATAGGTTCTCAACAGTACCAATTTTCTCTACTGGTTCAGGGTCTGCAAAACAGCCTGTAAGTGCTACTGCACACAAAGCAAGAGTTACGTGCTTTTTCATCATTTTTCTTTCCTTATCCAAGTTGGCCATAGCTGTGCATGCCATCTAAAAACATATTCACACCTAAGTAACAAAAGAGTGTAGCGGCAAAGGCGACAATCGTCCACCACGCAAGTACATTTCCGCGTGCAAAATGTGTGTATCTTGCATGCAAGTATCCGCCATAAATTAACCAAACAATCAGGGCCCATGTTTCTTTAGGGTCCCAACTCCAATATCCGCCCCATGCCTCATATGCCCAAACGCATCCAAGAAGAATGGCAAGGCTAAACACGGGAAAGCCAATCAAAATGGCTCTGTAATGTAAATCTGTGCAGGCTTCTACTGTTGGAAGGCTGCTTTCTTTTCCAAGTCTGTCAGCACGTGAACGTATCAGCTGCATCACACCGGCAGAGGCCGCAACAAAAAAGCACCCATAGCCAATAAAGTTGGCAAGCACGTGCCATGGCAGCCATTGACTTTGTAGCGCAGGAAGAAGCTCTCTGTGTCCTGCCTGATTAATGCTCATTAGCCAGATAATAAAAAGCACCTGAAAAACCCAAAGCGGCGCAAGAAACAGCGCAAAGCCTTTAAACTGTTTTTTACTTTCAAACCACAATCCAAAAGAGCCTGTTACAGCCAGCAGAAGGATGCTGACTTCATATAGGTTACTCATACCAAAATGACCAATTTCCAAAACTTGATGCGTTTCCCAAACAGTCGTGAATACAACTGCACCAGCGAGAGCTGCTCCAATAAAGCTCAAAAGACGTGCTGCAGTGGAAAGCCATACAGCTTTAAATGCTGCACTCAAAATAAAGAGCGTGCTTCCAAATAAAAAGAGCCCGCACATGTACGGCACCAACTGTACAGTTAAAAGAGAATCCTGTGCCATACCAATGGAAAGAGCGCCGATTTGCGGTACAATAAGCGCAACCGTCATCATTAAAACAAACAGCAAATAACTTGCCCAGAATGATTTCAAAAATTGTGTGAATGAATTCATGACCAGACCATACCATAAAGCAAAGCTTCCCCCAATGGTTTTTGCTTGACTTACAGCGCTTTTAAACGATAAGTTGCACACAATATCTCATCTATCTTCTTTTCTCTTTGCTACAAGGAAACTTTTTCATGAAAATTGTTACACTTGCAAATGCAGTAACGGACCTTGTTGTTGAAGTTAGTGAGGCTGAGCTGGCAACGCTTGGATTCAAAAGCGGTAGCCATCAAGCCGGCAGCCCTGAACTTCAAACCAAACTGGAAGCCATGTTCCCACATGCGAAGTCTATGCCTGGTGGCTCTTTGGCCAACAGTACTTACGCACTTGGGTGCCTAGGTGTCACAACCACACTTGTCTCCTCCATTGCAAATGACGCCACTGGCCACGCCTTTGCAAAAGGCATGCATGATGTGGGTGTCAAAACCATGATCACCAACTTTGGTGAAAACGTACAGAGCCAAGCAGGTTACGTGCTTGTTACCCCTGACGGTCAACGTACATTTGTGAACCTGCCCTACAACACCCGCATCACTCCGGAAATTGTCGACGATTTTGCCGATGATATCATTGATGCAGACATGCTGGTGATTGAAGGTTACCTATTTATTGACCAAACAGACGCGGTTGATCGTGCTCTTGAATTGGCGCGTGAAAATGATGTCAAAATTGCCATTACACTCGCTGCGGAAAATGTTGTGATCAAGTATCATGACACCATTGCTCAGCACATTGAAGATGGCATTGACTTGTTTGTTGCCAATGAAGAAGAGCTGGAAGCCCTCATCAACGGTGCCGGTCATGATGAAAAGCTCGCGCAGTGCATTGCACAGACCACGCGTGTAGTGACCAAAGGCAAAGATGGCTGTGAGTACCATAACCCACAAGCCAAAATTGCTATTTCCGCAGGCACGGCCCCTCTTCCCGGCAAACTCTTAGATACCAATGGAGCTGGAGATGGTTTTCTTGGAGGCTTTCTGAGCCTATATGACCCAACACTATCCATTGATGCTACCAACACAAGAAAAGCCCTGCTTGCAGGGGCTCTTGTGGCTTCTCGTGTCATTTGCCAAATTGGCCCTCGCTTGGATAAAACTACCTATCAAGCAGCAGTCCAAATCGCAAAAAATCTTGACCTTGACAATATAAACTAATCGATCTCAACACGCCCCTTAACTGGGGTGTGTTTTTTTATGCCATCTCTTCCAAGCTATGTTACATTTACTTTATGAATAGTTGCTGTCCACCTAAAGAGTCCGCAAAACCAAGCTGCTGCGGCTCTAATAATTCACCTAAGAAGAAACGCCCTGACTTGATTCTATGGGGCTCTCTTTTGGCTGTTATAACCCTATATATCATTGGCGCATTTATGCCTCATTTAGATGAGCAACTTCCAAGACTTATGGAAGCCGCACACGGTGTGCATCACCTTGTACACCAAATGTGGTGGGGTGTTGTTATGGGTGTTATTTTTGTTGGGTTCATTGGTATGATTCCACAAAAGTATGTTCTTAATTTACTTGGTGATGGTGGCAAACTTTCAGGTATTGTACGTGCCACATCAGCAGGTGTTCTATTAGACATGTGCAGCCATGGTATTCTTATGGTGGGTGCTAAACTTTACCAAAAAGGCGCCAGCCTTGGCCAAGTGATGGCTTTCCTTCTGGCGAGCCCATGGAACTCACTCTCGCTCACAGTTATTCTTTGGTCACTTATTGGTGGTTTCTGGACCATGATGTTTATTGGACTTTCTATGGTGGTGGGTATCATCACAGGTCTTATTTTTGAGCACTTTGTAAAGCGCGGCGTACTCCCAGCAAACCCCAATAAGCCTGACACACACGAGCCCATCCACCTAATGGAGGATATGGCGCACCTACACAGATACATTCATGTTGATAAGCTGTTCTTCAAAACATTTATAAGCGAAGCAAAAAGCGGGAGCCGTATCATTATTAAATGGCTCTTGTTTGGTATTGTACTGGCAAGCACTTTGCGCGCAGTTTTCCCAATCGAAACATTTGCAGGACTCTTTGGCCCAACAGCTCTTGGCCTTGGCCTTACAGTTCTCTTTGCAACGGTTCTTGAAGTGTGTTCTGAAGGCTCAACCCCTGTTGCTGCTGACATCCTGACACGCGCCAAAGCGCCCGGTAATGCCTTTGCATTTCTCATGGCTGGAGTATCAACTGACTACACAGAAGTGATGATTCTTAAAGACACCACAAAAAGCTGGAAGATTGCCCTCTTCCTCCCTCTTGTGAGTTTGCCTCAGATTATTGCAATTGCAGCTTTAATTACTGTGTTTGCTCAATAGGCGTTAAAGCACTTTCAAGATTCTTAGAAAGATCTTCTAAGTTTTGACGCATAGGCTCAGAGTCTTTTTCAAACTGCCCAATAAGCGCCTTAAAAGACTCAAGAACGCCTTGTAGCTGACCAGCAAAACCTTGCAAATCATCTTCAGCAGCCTTTACAGCATCATTGAGAGAAGAAGTCGCACCGTTCATACCACCTGTAAGTTCACCAAGCATTTGGTTATAATCAGCACCCTCAGGCACAATAAGCTCTTGCTGCTGATTCCCACCACGACGCGCTTGATACTCTTTAAGCATCTCAATATCAGCCTTTACATCTGGGTTCTGGAAAAATTGGAAGGCCAAAGTAAAGAGTCCTACTCCCACAAACAGCCCAATAGAAAAAATAAGTACGTATTTCATATGTCTTACGCTAACGGATATTTATACTTCACACAATAAAAAAGACCCCGCTCTGCGGGGCCCTTTTATAAGAACAATTACTTAATAAGAGTAATGTTCACAACGCGGTTTGCTGCTTCTACAGTGTTATCTGCAGTTGGCTTAGGCAGTTTTTTCTCACCAGTAAATGTTACTTTGAACATTTCAGTGTTCACGCCTTGCTCTTTTAGGAAACGACTTACAGTTTCTGCACGCTTAGCAGAAAGCTTTTCGTTGTGCATTGTGCTACCAGATGTATCAGCGTGGCCAGAAAGCATAATGCTTGTTGGGTTCATGCCTTTAATCTTTTCGGCAACAACTTTAAGCTCGTTTTTCGCCGCTGCAGTGAGCATGCTGCTATCAAGGTCAAAGTAAACTGCTGCTGCACTTTTCATGTGCTGCACAGGTACAACTTTAGCAACTTTAGCAGGCGCTAGGTGACGCATTGCTTCGTAAAAATCAGCACGACAAGCATTAATGTCTTCGCTTTGGAAGTTTTCTTCTTGTTGCTCAGCCCAGCAGTCAAACTTAGCTTGTGCTTCAGCAGCCCACTCAGGCATACGCTCTTTAGCACCATCTTCTAGGTATTTCACAAGAAGAGCACGGCCTTCTGAAAGTTCACCAATTTTTTCCATTGGAAGCTCACGGGCGTCAACCATTGTTGGCTTAGGTGTATCACCAGCCATAATCGCTTTAATACGCTTACGGTAGAAGTGCGCATCAACAACATCACCTTGTACAGCTTCGTACTCAGCAAGAGGCTTGTAATCTGCAACAAGTTCTTTTTCAAATTCAGATTGATTCATAGCAACATGAGAGCCGCCACACGCTGCAAGAGTTGTGGCTGCAGCAACCATAGCTAGACGAGAAAACATCGTTTTTAATCCAGTATTTTGTTTGTTTTTAAGACACTAACAGTGCCGTTCATGGCTTATTTATAACAAACTTTTATAAATTCAACACATAAAAACTGTATTCCAGACAGAAAACTTGACGATAAAAGCAAAACGCTCATAATTTGGAGCCGAATAAATGAGGAAATCAAGTGAGCACATTTGAAACACAAGAGCAGCTTTTAGAGAATTTTGAACTCTTTGATGATTGGGAGGATAAATACTCTTACATTATTGATCTTGGCAAAAAACTCCCTGCAATGGAAGATGCTCTTAAAACAGATGGCGCTCTTGTTAAAGGCTGTACCAGCAAAGTTTGGCTCATTCACACGACACAAGATGAGAACCATCATTTCATAGCAGATAGCGATGCCCATATCGTCAAAGGCATTCTTTATATTTTACTGTGCCTGTTTAATGGAAAAAGCAGCTCTGACATTCAAAACACATCAGCCTCTGACTTTTTGGAGAAAGCTGGCATGGAAGAAGCCCTTTCACCGAATAGAAGAAACGGGCTTACTGCTGTTGAAGAAAAAATTAAGGCTTATTCTAAACTATAGCTATTTAGCATCTTTAAACTGCTTTTCAGATGTCTTAAATAAGAAATCCAAACTTTTTACAGCATCAAAAAACTTCGATGGTAGCGGGTATTTTGTTACACGTTTTGTACGTGTATCAATCACGACCATAGTTGGATATCTGCTCACTCTAAACTTTTTAGCGAGCCTATTTCCAGAATCAAGAACCGGCTGAAAACGCGCATCAGCTTGCTCTTCTTCTGTAAGGTGAGAGAGCTCCATCTTTCTATACTTTTGCGTAAAATCTTTAATTTTATCACTATAGCCAGCTTTTTTCAGCTTATCTTCTTCATCAAACCAGCGCTCTAAAAGCCTCTCTTCTTCAGGGCTCTCATCATCTTCTCCAGCCATAACCATCTGCTTAAACTTCTCAAGATCTTTTTCTGGAATATCTCTAAGAGCAACACTTGTGTCTACATCAGGGTGCCAAGTGAGGTACTGAATTACCTCCATCGGGCCGCCTGCTATCAAATGTGTTGGGTCCATAAACAAGACAACTTTATGATTCTTTTCTTCTTCAGCCTGCAATGCAGAAAAAGAAGAAACAGCTAGAACGAAGAGAGCTACAAAAATATTTTTCATCATGTCTTTTATTATGGTGTCCAAATCGACACATTTCAAGACGTAAATATGCCACGTCACATACCATAAAAGCCCTTTTTATTTGGCGAGTTACCAAAGTACCGTAAACTAAAAATGAAATGAGTGACACGATAGAACTATGCGCACTCCGAGATGGGTTTTGGGACCTCATTAGTACTTACGACGCATCTCAGGAAAAGATTGCTATTCAAGAAGCTGCAAATATCCAGACTGGATACGCGGCTGTTGCCGTGCTTTCTGTAGAACAAATGCATGTAAGTTATTACATTTCACTCAAAGGCATGCCCAAACCGTCATATTATGACATTAGAAAAAGCGTCAAAGCTGAACGGCCAACCATGCGCGAAAAATCTAATGCAAAGAAAACGATTGGCGCTCCTAAAAAACAAACTACGGCACATGCTGGTAATACGGCTCCTAGCCCTGCAGCTCAGATGAAAACTGAAACCCAAGGTGCAGGGTCTAGAAAAGAAGCTCCACAATCGTTTTGGGATATGATTATTGAATCTATTTACTACCTCATTACTGGTAAAAAGCTTTCAGAGCAAGATGAACAAAAGCCTAAAGATACGACACACCCTCAAGCTGCACCTTTTCCAGATGAAGCAACAAAAGACGATGACGATACAGCACAGGAAAGAAACATCCAAAACCTGCTTGAAGCACACTTAGAAGAAGAGTTCAACACACCTAAAGAGACTGACACAACAGAGCCTCCTGAGATTTTAGAAATGGAAGATGAGATTCCAACTGCGGCTCAAATCTCAAAGAAAAACCCATTCAAACCTCAGGGTGCAAAGACAGAAGATGGACCAAACCCACTTACAAAAAGCGCTCAAAAAGAGCAGCAAGTTCTACATGGACAGAGCGATGAGAAAAAAGCGATTAATCTAAAAAACACCAATGCCGCTCTCCCTAAAATTGGGGGTGGGCATATCCCTAATCCAACAGCACAAAACGCACAGCAGAACGGCAATGGCAACAACAATCAATTTTGGAACAATATTGAAGAAGGCGAAGAAGACTTTGAGCAAGCACGTCACCAAATACAAAAAAGCCTCTTTGAAGCCATCGAGCGAGCCAAGCAGCTGGCATGGCTTCCAGAACAAGGCGTTATGCGCGGCACATTACAAATTGCAGCTATTCTTCTTATCTGTGGTATTGGTCGTAAACTCTGCTCTCATGTAGGCCTTCCAGGCGGTATTGGAAACCAAGCCATTGGTCATACACTTGAGCAACTTGGCCTCTCAGAAAAGCAAGCATTTATTTGCGCTCTCCATGTGGATCGCATTCTTACCGAACCTAAAAACAACCTGATGTACCTCATTGGACGCGCCTATGGTGCGAACATTCTGAATGACTCGGAACAGCGTATTGACCTTCTCAGTATTTTTAATGCCTGGGAAAATGACGACCTTGAAAGATTCTTTGAGGTTGACGAAGAAAAGAACACGACCAAGCTTTCCAAGCTGCCATACCTTAAGCCAATTTCAATCATGCTTACAGATATCGTGAGCTTCACGGCTCAAAGCAATGAAAAAGGCGAAAAGTGGGTAAAAGATGTCGTTCACGCCCATAACCGCATGACTAAAACTGTTGCAGTACATCAAAAAGGTGAGTACATACAAGGTACAGGTGATGGTGCCCTTCTCATCTTTACGACACCGGAATCGGCTATGCACGCTGCCATGGAACTCCAATTCATGCATCAAAATTTCTGTAGACGTGTTTCAAGCCGCAAATTTGATATCCGCATTGCCATTAGTCACGGTATTCCAATTCAAACGCAATCAGGCCTTCATGGCCCTGCCATTGAGGAGCTCAATATCATTCATCGTAGCATGGATAGCGACGGCATCGCCGTAACTAAAGGCATTGCAAGTGTTGCAGAACAGCACGGCTTCCAGTTCAACCTTCAAGACGAAGAAGCTAGCGTACCTATTTATGAATTTACAACATACACCGGAGCCCATACAGTAGAGAATACAGGGGATATCATTCCAGAAATAGAACCAACAGAGGCAGTATCTGTTACAGACGCACTGCAACAAGAAGGACAAGCATAGTATATGAGCATTGATCTATGTGTTTTAAGACAAGGCGTATGGGAGATTCACTCTACCTATTCTCCGTCTGAGTCTGAAAAAGCTGTCCAAGATGCGATTCGTTATAAGCAAGAAAAAGCCTACGCCGGCGTTGCTGTTATTGATGACCGCTCAAAATCTGTTCTCTATGGGTTCACCTCTTCTGGGCAACCAGAGTTTAATGCTGTGCAAAGAAGCCTGAAAGAAGGCCATAAAAACATGCGTACACAAAGCATGCAGCAAACAATGCGCAACAACAAATCTACTGCAAAAAAGACGGCTCCATCAGCTCCAGACCCTAAACTTGGGCCAATAAAGACCAATAGTAAATTGAACTCAGTCATGAGTAACAGCATGCTTGCTCTTATTATTGCAGTTGCTATTTTTATGGCGCTCCTCAATATTTTTGACGATGTGACATCTGCCTTTGTCGGTGCCCTTTTCACAGCTGTTTCTACACTGATTGTCTTTAAGTTCGCACAGTTTGACCCAAGCGCTTCTATTGAAACCGCTGCAAAAATTATTGCAAAAAAAATGGATACAGGTCCAGGGCCTATGGATCCTGAAGAAGAAGATCATATTCCATCTATTCAAGCTCACCTCCAAAGCATTGTTGACCATGCTGTTGAAGTCATTTGGAATGAAGAAGATGAGTCTGCACCTGATGAGTCTGCACTTGGTATTATCCTGCTTTGTTCAGGTGTCATTGAATATATTCACCAATCACAAAATCATAAAAGACTCGTTCTCATTGAGATGATCAGCGACATTATCCAAAACTCAAAACTAGAAGTTCCTAAAGTGAGCATTATAGCTTGCTATAAAAACATTCTAGAGTACCTTGCTTACCCACGCTACTCAAACATGTATGACATGGGTTACCAGCTATCTAAGCAGTACCACACACAACACGATGAAGATGAGCTTAAGCTACACCTTCAACAAGCTTTTGAGTTCTGGAAATCTCAACAAGAAGAGACATCAGACCAAGATGGCGCGGCGGCCATTTACTTTACAGATATTGTGGACTTCACATCCAAACACCAAGCACGTGGTGATGCATGGATGATGCGCATTCTTAACGCACATAATGAAGCCGTACGCGAAGGCTTGTCTGTGACTGGCGGACGTGAAATTAAGCATACAGGTGATGGCATCATGGCCTCATTTGCAACAGTTAAAGATGCCCTTGATGCTGCCATTATTGCGCAAAAGAAGATTAGAGAGTTTAACGCAAACCATGAGGCTGAAAGCTTTGAAGTACGCATGGGTGTAAGCTACGGTGAACCTGTTCACATTGGCGGAGACCTCTTTGGTACACCTGTTAACAAGGCTGCGCGTGTTCTTTCCAATACTGAAGGCGGTGAAATCACGCTCTCTGCTGAAGCGTGGCAACAAGCTCAACCTTACGGCTACACAGCCACTGAACAACCAGGTGTGTCCCTCAAAGGATTCGATGGTGTTCACAGCCTATTTAGAGTCGACTGGAAAGACGGCGAATAAGCCTGTCAAAACTTGACTTCCCCTCCAAAAACTCGTAAAACATCCTGTATATAGAACAAAAATTGTCCCATATATTTGAACATATATGGATCACGCGTGAATAAGTAGGGTATAAACGCCATGATGAAACTCAGTAAAATGTCGGATTACGCTGTTGTCATGATGACGCTCATGGGAAGTGAACCACTTGCCAATCATACGGCAACAACAGTTGCTGAAAATAGTGGGCTCACAGTTCCAACAGTACGTAAACTCATGAAGATGCTTTCTAAAGCAGGTCTTCTTAACTCGACACGTGGTGTAAACGGCGGGTACACATTCGCTAAAAACCCAAACACAATTAATGTGTCTGAAATTATCGAAGCTGTTGATGGCCCAATCGCTATGACAACATGCCTCGACCGTACCCAAACGACATGTGCAATGGATGGAAACTGCCCAACAAAAGACCGCTGGCATGTCATTAATGAAGCGGTAAAAAACGCTCTACAGGGCGTAACACTTGGACAGTTTATTGAACCAACAAACCCATTGGTTCGCGTAGAATTTGACGAAGAATGTAAAGATAAGACCTGCAATGCCTAACGATACTTACACATCTAAGGAAGCCACATCTGGCGATTATCAGTACGGTTTTACCACTGATATTGAAATGGACTACGCCCCTAAAGGGCTCAATGAAGACGTTATTCGCTTTATTAGCGCCAAAAAGAACGAGCCAGAATGGATGCTCGAATGGCGCCTAAAAGCCTACAAACTTTGGAAGAGTAAGCCTGAACCGAAATGGTCTAAGGTTAACTACCCACCAATCGACTTTAACGATATTTACTACTACGCCGCACCTAAGAGCCAAGAAGAAGGCCCTAAGAGCCTTGATGAGGTTGATCCTGAACTGATCAGAACTTATGAGAAGCTCGGTATTCCTCTCCATGAGCAGAAGATCCTTGCTGGTGTTGCTGTAGATGCCGTATTTGATAGCGTATCTATCGCGACAACATTTAAAGATAAGCTTGCTGAAGCTGGTGTAATTTTTTGCCCAATCAGTGAAGCGATTGAAAAACACCCAGAACTTGTGAAAAAGTACCTTGGTACTGTCGTTCCACAAACAGATAACGCTTACGCAGCTCTTAACAGTGCAGTGTTCACAGACGGCTCATTTGTTTACATTCCAGAAGGCGTACGCTGCCCGATGGAACTTTCAACGTACTTCCGTATCAATGCACTCAACACAGGCCAGTTTGAGCGCACACTTATCATCGCTGATAAAGGCAGCTACGTAAGCTACCTTGAAGGCTGTACAGCGCCAATGCGTGATGAAAACCAACTCCACGCAGCCGTGGTTGAACTGGTTGCACTCGATGATGCTGAAATTAAATACTCAACAGTACAAAACTGGTACCCAGGTGATGAAAACGGCAAAGGTGGTATTTACAACTTTGTGACTAAACGTGCCGACTGTATTGGTAAAAACAGTAAAGTGACTTGGATCCAAGTTGAAACTGGAAGTGCCATTACATGGAAATACCCTTCATGTGTCCTCACAGGTGATGGCAGTACAGGTAAGTTCCTCAGCGTTGCAGTGACACGCCTGAAGCAGCAAGCCGATACAGGCACAAAGATGATCCACATTGGTAAAAATACCAAGAGTACGATTATCTCTAAAGGAATTAGCGCTGAACGTGGTGAGAACACTTACCGTGGCCGCGTATCTGTTATGAATAGCGCCAAAGGTGCCCGTAACTATACGCAGTGTGACAGCATGCTGATTGGTAACAATTGTGCGGCAACAACGGTGCCATACATTGATGTCAAAACATCTGATGCGCAGGTTGAGCACGAAGCCACAACATCTAAAATCAGTGAAGAACAAATGTTTTACCTTCGCCAGCGTGGCATGAGCGAAGAAGATGCAGTCAGCATGATCGTGAACGGCTTTGCCAAAGACGTATTGCAAGAACTGCCAATGGAATTTGCCGTAGAAGCACAAAAACTTCTCGGAATTACACTCGAAAACAGTGTTGGATAAAGGATTTTTTTAACCCTATCCACATCACATAATAGCGAGACGAGAGTAGAAAAGATAAATAATTTAAAGATGAAGACACAAGGTAAGAACAGATGATCGAAATTAAAAACCTACACGCCCGTGTTGATGACAAAGAAATCCTAAAAGGCCTAAACCTCACAATTCCAGATGGTGAAGTTCATGCCATCATGGGCCCTAACGGTGCAGGTAAAAGTACGCTTGCGAATGTTATTTCTGGTAAAGACGGTTATGAAATTACAGAAGGCGACATTATTTTCCACGGCCAAAGCGTTCTAGAAATGGAACCTGAAGAGCGTGCACACCTTGGCCTGTTCCTTGCTTTCCAATACCCTGTCGAAATCCCAGGTGTAAACAGCATGACATTCCTACGCACAGCTCTTAATGCCAAGCGTAAAGCCAACGGTGAAGAAGAGCTAGATGGTGCTGAGTTCCTACGTATTGTTAAAACAGCGACTAAAAACCTGAAGATTAAAGATGACTTCCTCAAACGTGCGGTTAACGTGGGCTTCTCAGGTGGTGAAAAGAAACGTTTTGAAATTCTACAAATGCAGGTTCTAAACCCAACATTTGCAGTTCTTGATGAAACAGATTCGGGTCTTGATATTGACGCCCTTAAAGTGGTTGCAGAAGGTGTAAACATGCTACGTGACGCTTCTCGCAGCTTCCTTGTGATTACACACTATCAACGCCTGCTTGATTACATTGAGCCTGATGTTGTTCACATTCTTGCAGATGGTAAAATTCAAAAGACTGGTGACAAGAACCTAGCCCTTGAACTTGAAGAAAAAGGTTACGAGGCAGTTATTGGGGATGCAGCATAATGACGCTGATTGATTCACTTAAAAATATGCTGGCAGAAGATAAATCTGCCAATGCACGCCTCTTTTTAGAGAACGGCATTCCAACGCCAAGAAACGAAAAATGGCACTATACAAACCTTGGTAGCCTTGCGCGTACCAGCTGGCCCTTCCAAAAGGCAAGCCATGCCAGCCAACAATCTTGTGGTGAAAGTGATATTCGCTTCTTTGACGGTCACGCAACAGTATGCAGCATTCCAAGCGGTGTAAACATTCTGACAGAAAGGGAAGCATTAGAGCACCCGATCCTTCAAAGTATGCATAACCACGAATTCTCTAAAACTGAAGAGAGCCTTGCGGCCCTTGCTCACAGTCAGAGCTCAACACTTTACGTGGTGATTGATAAACAAATTGAAGAAACACTGACACTCGAGAACTTTGCCATGCTTAAAGAGTCAGTAAACTTCCCTCACCTTTGCATTGCCCTTAAAGAAGGTGCAAGCTTAACGCTCTCTAGCAGTAGCCATAGCGCTGGTGAATCATGGGCCAATGTACTTACGCAAATCCATGTAAATAAAGGCGCAAGTCTGACGTTCATGAACCTACAAAATGAGCGTCATGACACAATGCATACCTCACATACCTTCATCCATGCTGAAGAAGGCAGTGAGCTCAACGTGTACGGTATGAACATTGGCGGTTCAGTTGGTCGCCAAACACTTGATATTGACCTTAACGGCAAAGAAATTAAAACAGAGATTGCTGTAACAAACCTTGCCGATGCCAAGCAGACACAGGATTTCACAATCCATGTGAATCACAACCAACCAAACTGTGAAACAGAAGTGGTTGCACGTAATGTTTGCCGCGAACGTGGTCAAAGCGTCTTCCAAGGTAAGTTCTTTGTGGCTCAAGTCGCGCAAAAAACAGATGCAGAAATGAGCTGTAAATCACTTCTTCTCTCAGATCGCGCTCGCGCAGATAGCAAGCCAGAGATTGAAGTTTATGCTGATGATGTCGTGTGCGGACACGGTGCCACTGTTGGAACACTTGATCAAGAATCCCTTTTCTACCTCATGTCACGTGGCGTACCACGTGTAACAGCAGAGAACCTACTTGTAGAAGGCTTCCTTGAAGAAGTTCTTGAGCGCATTCCAGATGAAGCAACAGCCAAACTATGGCGCGAAAACTTTGCGACATGGCTTACGGAAACAAGCAAAGGGTAAGGCACGTGGAAAGCTTCAAGCACCACTTCCCTCTTTTTGACCATGCAAGCAATACAGACCTTGCTTACTTTGACAGTGCCTCAAGCGCACAAAAGCCAAAGCAAGTGCTAGATGCGATGCACACATTCCAAACATCTAATTATGCCAATGTTCACCGTGGCCTATACAGACTTTCTGGTGAATCAACGACAGCTTATGAAAACGCCCGAACTCTGGTTGCAGACTTCATTGGCGCAAATGAAAACAGCATTGTTTTTACCCGTAGCGCAACAGAAGCTATTAACCTCGTCGCGAACACCTGGGGCAAACTCAACATTCAAGCTGGTGACACCATTCTCCTCACAGAAATGGAGCACCATGCCAATATTGTTCCTTGGGTGATGCTTGCAGAACAAGTTGGCGCAACCGTTAAAAGCATCCCTCTGGGTAGCGATGGCTCACTTGATATGAATGCCTTCACAAAGGCTTTAGAAAGCAAACCAAAGCTCGTTGCTTTCACGCATGTTTCTAACGTACTTGGCACAATTAACCCGGTTCAAGACATGGTTCAACAGGCCCATCAGGCTGGCGCTATCTCCCTCATTGATGGTAGCCAAGCCGCACCACATATGAAGCTAGATATGGCAGATATTGATGCTGATTTCTACACCTTTACAGGCCATAAACTTTACGGTCCAACTGGTACTGGTGTTCTGTATAGTAAAAAAGAGCTCCTTGACGCTATGCCACCGTGGCAAGGCGGCGGAGATATGATTGAAACTGTAGCCTTCGATCACATTACTTACGCTGAAGCCCCTGCTAAATTTGAAGCCGGCACACCAAATATTGTTGGCATGGTTGGCCTTGCGCAGTCTATTCAATTTATCAATGACCTTGGTTGGAATGCCATTGAAGCGCATGAAAAAGCGCTTTCAAGCAAACTAGAAGCAGAGCTCAAGGCGATTGAAGGCCTGACTCTATATAGTCAGGCTGAAAACAAAATCGGTGTCTTTTCATTTAACCTTGATGGTATCCACAGCAGCGATGTTGCCATGATTCTAGATAAATGTAATGTGGCTGTACGCACAGGCCACCACTGTGCCCAACCTCTTATGAAGGTTCTTGGCACAGAGCATACCATTCGTGCCAGCATCGGCCTCAGTACCACTGAAGCCGATATCAACCAACTTATTTCAGCTTTGAAAAAAGCCAAGATGATGCTGGGCTAGACTCATGTCTAAAGTTAAAATTGAATTTACAGGCCTTCCTGAAACAGAGAAGAAACCCGCAGAAGAGTCTCCTCTTCTCGAGCGTATTATTTATGCACTACGTAATGTGTTTGACCCTGAACTTCCTGTAAATGTTTATGACCTTAAATTGATCTACGATATTCGTATCGATAGCCATAATAAGGTAGAGATTGATATGACACTGACCAACCCAAACTGCCCAGTAGCAGACCAAATCCCAAGAGATGTGGAAAACGCTGTGCGCAAGGTTGAAGGCATCTCAGATGTTACTGTCACTATGGTTTGGGAGCCGACATGGCATAAAGATATGCTCAGTGATGACATTAAACTAGAACTAGGACTCCTGTAATGAGTGATACAAAAGCGCCAATTACCCTTACACCAGCGGCTGTAGATCGCTTGAAAGAGATCATCTCTAAAGCAGAAGATAACGTCATTGCCCTGCGTGTGAGCGTCAACAAAAAAGGCTGTAACGGCTTTGGCTACCAGCTAGACTACGTTGAAGACGCAAATGAGAAAGATATTAAAATTGAGCAAGATGGTGTCACAGTTTACCTAGACCCAGCTGCATCTCTATATCTCTACGGCTCAACTATGGACTACGTTACTGAAAAACTCCGTAGCGCGTTTGAGTTTATCAACCCGAATGAAAAAGGCCGTTGCGGCTGCGGGGAAAGCTTCCACGTATAGCAAAAACCGCCCCGAAGGGCGGTTTCAAATCGCTTAAAAAGAGAATCCTTTACGGGTTTCTGTATATGCGCCTCGTATCTCAAAAAGAGAATAAAGCGTTGGTGAAAACGTTGCAGGGTAAGGCATAAGAAGCTCAACAACTACGTTGTAGCGCGCCTTATAAAAGGTTGTTTCAATGACTGCAAAGGTGATACTCAGCCATCAGCTACTTGCCTTAGAAAACTATATTTTGCTGTAAAAACTTTGGATAAACAGCACTTAGAAGAACAAGAAACTATTCAAAAAATAAAAAAACACATGAAAGAAAATAATATTTCTATACGAACCCTTGCAAAAGAACTTGGCGTGGATGCTTCAAATTTAGCAAAAATTGTTAAAGGGAACAAAAAACTTAATAGGAAAACTATTAACCGTTTAATTTTAATTTACTATCTTGTAGTGTAATAAAAGATAAATATCCCCACCTAAAGGCGGGGTACTATAGTGCTAACGCATGTGTACTGCTCACACCTTTCGTTTCTTCGAAACGTTAAGCACACAACACGCTGCTATGTGTGCTTGATGGCTCATCCATAAACGTGTAAAAAATTGATATCATGCATAACACTGTATAAAAACCATAATAAGCCTTACCCAGAAAATATTATTTAAAGAATTATGACAACTAATTATACCAAAGAACTTCACCTCCAACTAATCTCCTAAAGGTTTGAGAGTCTAATACAAGAGATAATATTTAGGTTTTTAACTATAAATGTGCGACAATGCCGCACACGCAATTTTTTGATAAATAAGTACATTTAATTGGAGAACAGATTAGCTTATGTTTAATGCTTCTACTGCATTAGGGTCATCACCCTTTTCAAAAAAGATTGTTAGATCAAATGATCAAGATCTTTTAGATATTAAAGACAGAGACAGGACGAGTGTTCTTCCTTGGAGAGGCCAATTTAGCCCGCAACTTGTTGACTACCTTCTAGACATATATGCACCCAAGGAAGGGGTGGTGGTCGATCCTTTTTGTGGTAGCGGCACTGTCTTATATGAATCTGCTCAACGAGGCCTTTCTTCTTATGGTTGTGATATTAACCCAGCAGCAATTTGTTTAGCTCAATTTTCCTCTGTAAGTGCAATGCCTTATGAGGAAAGGTGTCAATTAATTATAACTTTAGATTCATTATTTAATCATATTCTATCTTTATTTAATAAAGAAGAGAGAATAGATTTATATTCTGTGGCAGAAGTCTTTTTCCAGCAAAAATTTGATACAAATGTGGAAAATGTTCTCAAACCTTTTTTGCTATTGTCTGCTGGAAGTAATAACTACATTAATGAAAAAAAAATGCATAGCAGCGTAAAATATATAAAAAAATATTTACTTAACCTGCCATATACTAAGGAGAAGCCTGTTGCTGAAGTCTCAGATGCCAGACAATTAAGATTGGAGAGCAACTCTGTAGATTACATTGTAACCTCACCTCCGTATATTAATGTTTTTAACTATCATCAAAATTATAGACCGATTCTAGAGGCACTAGGCTATACTCCCCTGAAGGTAGCAACAGCAGAGGTTGGTGCAAATCGTAAATTTAGGCAAAATAGATATATGACAGTAGTGCAGTACTGTATGGATATGGCCCAGTACATGGTTGAAGCGGCACGAGTATTAAGAAATGACAATGGATGCATGACTATTGTTTTAGGCCGCGAATCACGAGTTAGAGGGACAGCTTTTAAAAATGGCGAGTTAATCGCTGCCATATCTTCCGAAGGGCTAGGAGGAAAAATTATAGATTGGAAAGAAAGAAGTTTTCTTAACCGTTTTGGTGAGAGAATTTATGAAGATGTAATTACTTTGAAGCCGAATAGTTTTGATATAAAAAAAGCTAAGATAATAGGTAAAAACATAGGAATTGAGGCGTTAAAAAGCTCTCTTAACTACTGTGATAAAGATAAGTCTCAAGAAATTGAAATGGCAATTAACAGAAGTGGCGATATAAACTCTTCACCAATTCTAGAGAAGGAGAATTGTTATGGCTGATATTAAATACGCAACCCCACATGGCGACAAACTTAAAGCACTAGTTTCAAATAATAAATTACCAGAAGAAGAATTAGGTAGAGTATCTGAGCAGATAAATATATATGACACTTGGGTTAATGATATGAATTCTTTGGAAAGTGAGGGGGAGGAACTTTTAGGGGATCTGGTAAAGCTATTGAATAGTTACAAGAAATCCGTTGAATTTGATCTGATATACTGTGCAGAAACAGACTTCTTATACCGACAGAAAGGACAACTCAAACTTGATAATACGATACTAGAAGAATTTTTACCTAGGTTATTTGATAGTCGTCTTGTTCCAGGATTTCTTCGATTGACAGGGCTTAATTGTGGCCCCAAATCTAGCTTTGCTGGATTATCATTTGATAGCCCTTTTGTAGAGCTTTCAAAAGGTGGCACTTATATTAAGAAAAAAGATCAAGATTTTTCTGTAACGAGAAAGCATAAGATTGAAATTACTAGGAGCGACAATGAGGAAGATAGGTTTAGTGAAGAGGTAGAGGTTTCTTATTTTGCTACTGAAATAAAAACTAACCTAGATAAAACCATGTTTCAAGAAGCTTCAGCCACGGCGGGAGAGTTAAAAAAAGCAACATCAGGATCAAAATATATATTATTATGTGAATGGCTTGATATGACACCTATTAATACAAAGCTTACAGCTATTGATGAAGTTATAGTTCTTAGAAAATCAAAGAGACTAGCATCTAATATTCGTTCTAATTTTTCAACAGCATCTGGAAGAGAATCTAATAAATCTTTATTTGAAAAATATTTAAATGACCATCCTTTAAGCTTAGATGGGTTTCAAAGACTTGTATGGCATCTTAATGAATGCTTCCCTAGTGAAGAACACGATGCAGATGATATTGTATTAGGACGAGGTTATTTTTAACAAAAAGACTTTGTAAATTAAAATACAAGAAAGCCGCCACCAATTAAGGTAGCGGCTTTTCGATATTGTGAGAGTGTGGTCAGAAAACGGAACTGTCACGCCTTTCACTATACCCCCCCGCACATACGGGGCTTTTGCTTAAGTGAGGTAAATTACGCTACTTTAGCGCGACCTTCTTGAACTTCAGCAGTTACGTTAGCCGGAGCTTCGTTGTAATGGCTGAATTCCATTGTGTAGTTCGCACGACCTTGGCTCATAGAGCGTAGGTTTGTCACGTAACCAAACATGTTCGCAAGTGGCACTTCAGCAGTGATCACTTTAGAACCGAACTTGTCTTCGTTACCGTTGATCTGACCACGACGAGAACTTAGGTCACCAATAATGTCACCCATGTAATCTTCAGGAGTCGTCACTTCAACTTTCATCATTGGCTCAAGTAGAACGGCGCCACATTTCTTCTTGGCGTCACGTACCGCAAGAATACCAGCCATCTTAAATGCTGCTTCAGATGAATCGACATCGTGGTAGCTACCATCAAATAGAGTCGCTTTCACGTCAATAAGTGGGTAACCCGCTACAACACCACCCTTCAGGGCTTCTTCAATACCCTGCTGAATTGCGTTGAAGTATTCCTTAGGAACCACACCACCAACAATCTTAGACTCAAACTCAAAGCCTTCACCACGCTCACGCGGTTCGAATGTCACGTTTACGTGACCGTACTGACCACGACCACCAGATTGCTTCACGTGCTTACCTTCAGCGTCACCCGTTTGAGTGAACGTTTCACGGTATGCTACTTGAGGCGCACCAACGTTACATTCTACTTTGAATTCACGCTTTAGACGGTCAACCATAATTTCAAGGTGAAGCTCACCTACACCATGGATAAGAGTCTGGCCTGATTCTTCATCAGTGTTCACGCGGAATGATGGATCTTCACCAACAAGCTTACCAAGAGCAATACCCATTTTCTCCTGTGCATCTTTTGTCTTTGGCTCAATCGCCATAGAGATTACAGGTTCCATTGGAGTAATTGTCTCAAGAACAACTTTCTTGTTTTCATCACATAGAGAGTCACCAGTTGTTGTGTCTTTAAGACCGACAACAGCACCGATTTCACCTGCTACGAGCTCAGATACTTCTTCACGCTTGTTTGCGTGCATCTTCACGATACGACCAACACGTTCTTTCTTACCCTTAACAGAGTTGTAGATGTAAGAACCACTCTTAAGAACACCCGTGTAAACACGTACAAATGTTAGAGTACCTACGAATGGGTCAGAAGCAATCTTGAAGGCAAGCGCAGCCATAGCTTCGCTGTCACCAACTTTAAGAACGATCTCTTCTTCGCTATCCATTGGCGTCGCTTTAAGGTTCTCGTCATCAATCTCATCTGGAGATGGAAGGTAGTCAAGAACAGCGTCAAGTAGAGTCTGAACACCTTTGTTCTTAAACGCAGTACCACAAAGTACTGGGAAGAACGCCATGTTTAGAGTCGCTTTACGGATAAGAACTTTAAGTGTTTCGTTATCTGGCTCGTTACCTTCTAGGTAAGCTTCAAGAGCAGCTTCGTCTTGCTCTACAGCAGCTTCAATAAGCTCAGCGCGAAGCTCTTGAGCGCGATCCATAAGGTCAGCTGGGATTTCTTCTACATCGTAGTCAGCACCCATGCTCTCATCGTTCCAAACAACAGCCTTCATTTCTACAAGGTCAATCAGACCTTTGAAGCCATCTTCTTTACCGATTGGCATTTGGATAGGAATCGCGTTCGCACGTAGGCGATCACGGATCATCTCAACACCTTTATCAAAGTCTGCACCAACACGGTCCATCTTGTTAATAAAGCAAAGACGAGGAACACCGTAGTTGTTTGCGTGGCGCCAGTTTGTTTCAGACTGTGGCTCAACACCACCTACTGAACAAAATACCGCTACAAGACCATCAAGTACACGTACAGAACGTTTTACTTCAATGTTGAAGTCTACGTGTCCAGGTGTATCAATGATGTTAATTTGGTGGTCTTTCCAAGAACATGTTGTCGCAGCAGAGGTAATTGTAATACCACGCTCCTGCTCCTGCTCCATCCAGTCCATAGTCGCTGCACCATCGTGTACTTCACCAATTTTGTGCTCACGGCCAGTGTAAAATAGAATACGTTCTGTTGTCGTTGTTTTACCAGCATCAACGTGGGCCATAATCCCGATGTTTCTGCAATGGTCTAAGGCATATTCACGAGCCATTATTTTTCTCCTTGTGGTGCTTTAGTCTCAGCACCCTTTAGGTTATTTTTTTGTGTTTAATAAAAAGCGAGGCGAGCGCTAAGCGCCCGCCCCAAATCCGACTACCAGCGGAAGTGTGCAAACGCTCTGTTCGCTTCTGCCATCTTGTGCGTGTCTTCACGCTTCTTAACAGCGCTACCACGGTTTTGAGAGGCGTCCATAAGTTCACCCATTAGGCGATCCTTCATAGTACGCTCACCACGGTTACGCGCGGCGCCCACTACCCAACGGAAAGCAAGTGCTTGTGCGCGCTCAGGGCGCACATCACAAGGAACCTGGTAAGTCGCACCACCAACACGGCGGCTACGTACTTCCATTTCTGGCTTCACGTTTGTAAGTGCTTCATCAAATACTTTAAGAGGATCTGAACCAGATTTTGCTTGGATACCATCTAGGGCACCGTAAACAATCTTCTCAGCTACACTCTTTTTACCGTCTTGCATCACGATGTTCATGAATTTTGCAAGTGTTACGTTACCAAATTTAGGATCTGGTAGGACTTCACGTTTCTCAGGTCTTCTACGACGCATGTTTAATACTCCTTCTCTTACTTAGGACGTTTCGCGCCGTACTTAGAACGGCCTTGTTTACGATCTTTAACACCTTGGCAGTCAAGCGTACCGCGAACAGTGTGGTAACGCACACCCGGAAGGTCTTTTACACGACCACCACGGATAAGAATTACACTGTGCTCTTGAAGGTTGTGACCTTCACCACCGATGTAAGATGTTACTTCGAAACCACTTGTTAGGCGCACACGGCAAACCTTACGAAGTGCTGAGTTAGGTTTTTTAGGAGTCGTTGTGTAAACACGAGTACAAACACCACGACGCTGAGGGCAAGCTTTAAGAGCCGGCACGTTGTTTTTAACAACTTGAGGCTTACGAGGCTTGCGCACCAATTGGTTAATTGTTGGCATAGTTTTCACCTTGCTATTTGTTAACTTCAATCACCCATTAGCACCGGCACCATAAAATGATATACCGCATGCACCACCTTTTTTGTGGCGGATGTCTTTACTGTTTTTGTCTCAAAAATACTTTGAAAACAACCACTTAACATTTACCCATTTCTAGATAGAGTAAAGTGATGGTGGATTTATAGAGGACGATGTATCAATTGTCAAGCCTGACCGCTTGTTTTTTAACAACAAAACCAAAGCATAAACTTACAATTTTCAGGCGGATAGAATAAATAAGCACATGACTTTTAATGAAGACGCGTAGTAACAGCTACGTAACTGAAGAGAAAAGTTATGCGGTTGCTACTATAACCCCTGCAAAGCTGAAAGCATCACCCAGCTGGCACCCGGCGCACGCTGACAAAATAGACCACGCGTTTTATGCTGTTGCACACCACCTGTCACCATCACCACAGCGTCGCGGCAACGGCCTCCACTGTAGTAAGGTTGGTAGATTGCTGAGTTTGGCTTAAACAATACAGCTTGAGAGCCGGCCTGCCAACGCACCTCACCACCTTGCGGTGTTGTTTCTAGTGCATCTTCAAAGCGCTTACGGTGGTTACCTGTTGAGAAGACATACCCCTCACCAAGCCCGTCTTCAGCTTTCACCCAAGGAGAAAAACTATCTGTGTAAAGCTCTTCACTTTCAGTAGACACAGCTTTTTCAGTCGCCATATCCGCTTTCGCCTCATCCAGAGCCGATACATAAGAATGAACAATACCAACACTCTCACCAGATGCCTGAGCTTGTTGCTGATGACCTGAACTCACATATGGCTGTGTTACGGGATGATGGCTCGTATAACGGTAACCATCATTATTATAAGAATAGTAATGCCCACAGGCTGAAAGAGATGCAGCCAAAGTCAATACAGGAATGAGCATTTGTAATTTCATACTCGCTAGTTTAACAAAAAAAACAATTTTCGCTAGCTTTCTCTTGCACGACACCCATAAACACCCTACAGTTTATGTATACAACAAATCTTGATTCCAAGTTCACCCACACTCAGTAGGAGGATGTTCATTATGCGTATCCACTACGCACGCATGCGCATCAAGCGCGTAGAGCCTTTTGATAACGGCCGTCATTTCGACCTTTTCCTGAAATTCGTCGAAGGCACAAGACCACAATACATGCAACTGTCTCTGACCAAACATTGCACAGAAACCCGCCTTTTGGCGCAATTTGCCACCGACAACCTAGATGACCTGCAAGGCCAAGACATCTGGATTGCTATGTTCAGCGAGCCTGCAGAACAACCTGGTAGCCTTGGATGGGAATATATCAAGCCTTATGTAAAAGGCGAACAGCTGGATCACATCAAAATGATGTTCCCAGTTGAGGTTGATAAGCCTTGGCGTCTGTTGCAAATTCTAACCAACCGCCTTCCGCCAGAGCACCAACCTAAAGGTCCTTTGCACTAATCGACTTTTCAAGAAACTAGCGCCTACGGGCGCTTTTTCTTTTGCAGGACCTCATAGGCCGCATTAATTTCAGCAACTTTCTTTTCAGCTTTTTCTACTGCTTTATCAGACTTACCTTCAGCCCTTACTCTATCAGGGTGATGTTTTTGGATAAGGGACCTGTAAGCTTTTTTAATATCTGCAGCCGTTGCCGTGCTTTTTACACCCAGAACTGCATAAGGGCTTTTACTTCCATAAGCCCTGGTCACATGTGGGCTGTCATCATAGGAATGATCTTGACCTTGTTTTGAACTCGAAGACGAACCTGATGCCTTTTTCCGAGATGAAGCTTGAGATATACCATCATCAATAGAAACTTTCCCCCAGTTCACAGGTGGCATGCCAAACTCATGAAAGAGCTGTTCCACTTTTTGACGGCCAGCAGCTCCCTGCAACACACCAACCCTTGCAGCACCATTTGCAACAATACTCAACATATTCTCAACCCCTTCGCAGCAGGATTGAATTTCCTCAATAAGATAATTGTAATTTTTACGGTTCTTTTTCGCACGTTTCAAAATACGATTGGCAATCGGGTTATCTTTAGCGGCAATATATGCATCATTACGAATACAAATGATATCCTGTTTCGTAATTTTTCCTTTAGCTACAGCCACTGAAGCTAAGAGCTCTAAATACAAACAAGAAAACTCCTGCATCCAATAAGTCTCTTTACTGCGCTGAACAACCCGCTTCAAAACAAGCTCATCCAGCAAAATCCCGACAATCAGACCAATAATCGCGCCTTCAGGAAACCAGTTCACCATCAAACCAGCCAGAACACCAATAACCTTCCCAATTACCACAGTAGAAAAACTTTCTTACTTAACTTTAGTCAATTTCCATCCCCATGAAGCTTGACGACTTCTTAAACACCCGTTTATTATGCACCAAGGTTCAGACATTTTAAGAAAAAAGGTTAATTTTATGTCTCCAGCAACACGTCTTTTTACGCATTTTGTTCTTATTGCTGACTTTTTTGCAGTGATTTACTTTGGTGGCCACTTCATTATTACAGGTACAGTGCTTCCTCATAATGCACACGCAGAAGAAAACATGGTTGCAAAAGCAGAAGTTCACGGCAAACCTACAGAAGGTACTGTTGTTGCTGAAGCTGCACCATTTGACATTCATACATTTGAAGCCGATGCAGCTAAAGGTGCTAAGGTTTCTGGTAAATGTAAAGCTTGCCACACATTTAATGATGGCGGCAAAAACGGTATAGGTCCGAACCTTTGGGGCATCTTCAACGCACCAATCATGGCGAAAGATGGCTTTGCTTACAGTGCAGCCTTCCAAGGTAAGAAAGGTGAAATCAACTGGGATAAAGACGCTCTTAACGAATACCTTAAGAATCCTAAGAAATACATTAAAGGCACAAAAATGGCCTTCCCAGGCATCAGAAAAGATGCTGACCGCGCCCACCTTATTGCATGGCTTGAGACACTGTCTAACTAGTTTATAGAAAGATATCAAAAGGAATGTAATGTAACGTTACATTCCTTTTTCTTTTTGCAAAAGTATCACACCCAATTGTTTTAATTGAACTTTTTAAGCTTAGTTCTCATTTTTTCCCTACCTGTCAGTTACAATTAAAATGTAACATCATAATACAATGCAACCCTATGACTGGAGAAAACACGATATGTTTAGTTTTAAAAAGTTTAAAAATCAGAAAGGTGCCATGTTCGGCCTTGATGCCCGCGTAGCCCTCGCTATTTTTGGTGGTCTTTCTGTAATTGCTGGTGCTGCCGTTATTAGCAGTATCACAGAAACAAACGTAACCGCCCTTACAACTGAGTTTGATAACATCTCAAAAGGTTACATCAACCAAGTCTTTGATACAGGTGTAGATACAGTTACCTTTAATGACCTTCTGGCTGATTCTGGTGCTGTATCATGGAACGGCCCCTACCTCACAATAGCCAACGACAACCAAGTAAGATTTGGTACATATTCACTTGGAGAAGGCCCTGACGCTGCCGCTGCCAACCCAACTGGTGCTGCATGTGTTGGCATTTGCTATGTATGGTTAGAACTAACTCAAGTACCAACACCAATTGCTGAGCGTATCGATTCACAAATTGACGGTGCAGTTGATGCCGCAAACGGTAACTTCAGATACGTTGATACAGCAGGTGTATCTGTAACTCGATATAAACTCTCTCGTTGCCAAGGCCCTGGCCCTTGCGTATAAAATTAAGCCTACCTCTTAAATTTGTGCTCATTTAGCAACGGCAGAAATGGCCTCGTCAGACATACGAGGCCATTTTCTTTAGAAAACACACCTATTATTTGAGTTTTGGCATTATTTTTTGCCATAATAGGACTTAAGAAAAAGAAAGCGATGTAACGGATGGACATTGTCGATCTCATGATCAGTGATCAAGTGATCAACATAGCAGACCTACAAGGTCTGCCTGTTACTGTGCAAAAAGACCCGGAGCAGCTTATTGATGCTCTTGGTAAAGCCGGTAAGCTTTCTGAAATGCAGCAATCGCGCTACAAAGCCATTGCTTATGATTACCCTGTGCGTACAGATGAAGAAATGGCACGGACCACACCACACCAAGTGGATGGCATTAACGCCGACTTTATGAACTTCTATACAGCCTGCCCCATTGAACTTGGCCGTGGTGCCATCACATGGGCAGCAGCTGATTTACCAAACAAACGTCTACTCAGTGAGATTGTTCTACGTCACCGTAAAAACAGGCACCAATTTGTATGGGCCTCAGCAAAATCTATTGAATCTGCCATTGAGCGTATGTCTAAGCGTGAAGGTCACTCTCTCAAATTCCTTGTGGAGACAGCCTACGCACAAATTAACGCTGGTAACGATGATGCCATTGTTCACCTTACAGATGAAATTATTCGTACCGCTTATAAAAACAACGCTTCGGATTTACACGTTGAAATCCTAAACCGTAAACCAACGGTTATGGCACGTATTGATGGCGAGCTTGAAGAACTTGTACCGCTTCCTATTGAAGTTTATGAGCGTGTGGTAGGTCGTCTTCGTCACATGGCTGGTGTACGTGCAGAAAACTATAAGAAACCGCTCTACGGACGTATGACATTTGAACTGTCTGCCCGTCAGCATATTGATATTCGTTATACAACACAGCCCATTACGCTAGAAGGCACAGCAAAGATTGCCATGCGTTTCCTAAAACCATTTGAAGGCAGCATTGATAACTTTGGCTGGCGTAAAGAGAGTATCGGTAAGCTTGATGTTTTGATGCGTTTTGAGGAAGGATGTATTATTTTCGCCGGGCCTACAGGTTCTGGTAAGTCAACTGGTGCACGCATGATCATTCGTCGTGGTCAGCGTCCTGGTCAAAATGTCATCTCATACGAGAAACAGATTGAGGAACGTATGGATAACGTCATCCAAACGGAAGAAGATCTCAGCGCAGGCCTAAATCTTGAGTCATTCATGTATGCCGCTCTTGGTCTTGACCCTGATGTTCTGTTTATTGGTGAGGTACGTAGCCCTGAAGATACCCGCCGCTGTATTGATGCCGGTAACCTTGGTCACCTTGTTATTACAACGATGCACGCCAACGATACCTTCATGACCCTTGACCGCCTTGTACAGCGCGGCGTTCCGGTTGAGCAAATTTTCTCTAACGTGCGTGGTATCATTGCACAACGTCTTGTAAAGAGACTTTGCAACAAATGCAAAGTGCCACTTGAGCTTGATGAAGACTTTGCAGAACAATTGAACAACCTTCGCCCAATTGATTTCAAACCGGGAGACGTGATTTACAAAGCGAATGCAAACGGTTGTGAAGCTTGCCGACACAGAGGCTACATAGGCCGTACAGCAATTGAAGAAATTTTAGAACTTTGGCGTAAAGATATTACGCGAAACGTGTGGACAAACACAGCACTCCGCCCTGATTGGATTGATGTTGTCCGCAGACAAGCTATGGAAATTGGAATGCCTGATATGTTGACGCAGGGTATTCTACATGTAAAAACTGGGGTAACATCCCTTGAAGAACTAGAAAGATTTTTCAGTGCAGACTTGGAAACTATTCAGTCGTGATGCTTTAGGCCCCCGGGTAACAGAAATGCGCGCACGAGATCGTGAACGCATGTTCTTCCTTTTGTATCAAATGCTTAAGTGTGGTCAAACCACTGAATCTGCCGTACGTGCTGTTGCTAAATCTTTCCGCAGTGAAGGTAAAGAAGATATTTCTGCCGCTCTACACGCCATTGCCCAAAAAGTTGCTCAAGGTAAACCTATGAGTAAGTCCATGGAAATGGAACATGTGATGTTTGATGATGTTCACCGCGCCGCCGTTATGGCTGGTGAAGCCTCAAACTACATGACAGAATCATTCCACATTCTACAAGTTCTAGAAGATAAAAAAATCGCGGCATCTCGTGCAGGTATGGCTGAGCTTCTCACACCTCTCCTCATGCTATCGTTCAGTTTATTTTCTATTTTCAACACAGGTTTAAATACACTTCCTGTCCTAACTCAGCTGAAGATTGCCCAAGGTAAGCAACTTGGTACAGCACCACGCATGGTTATGGACATTACTGGATGGTGTGCAGACCACTGGCACATTCTTATGGCCATCGGAATTACGTTTGGCGTATGCGCATATGCTGCAATCAAATCAACGCAAGGGCGTTTTTGGTTAGATTACTACACGCTTCGCGTTCCTTTGATGGGTAAGTTTATTCGTTATAAAACATATGCAAACATGCTGCTTTACTTCCCACACCTTGTGGAAAGTGGTGTAAAGCCAAAGCAGATGATCCCTATTATGGAGGCCATGTCGACAAACATTGTACTGCGCCGTAAAATCGATGCCTTTAACCAGGTCATTACCACAGGTGGTAAAATGTCAGATGCCATGGAAAAAGCAGGGTTCCCAGGCCTTATTGTTACACCAATCCGCGTATCAGAAAACTATGCAGGTAATGATTCAGGTACCAACGATGTCATGATTGAAGGTATGAACCACGCATACTCCATTCTAGAACGAGATCTATCTGATACACACAAGCGATTTATTAGTACATTCTCTGTTATTTTGTGGCTAATGGGTGGTAGCGTCATGCTACTTGAGATGATGTCAATTGTACTTGCACAGTCGTAGGAGAGTATTGACATGCCTATTGTAAAAAACAACCTTGGACAACAGTTTAAAAACATCTGTTTTACAGGCCTAAACCGCGTAGAATATCTCCCTGATGGTTCAGATCAACCTATTTTTGGTGATAGCTGGCAAGATGTATCAGATGAACAAGCACGCCGTAACATGTGCCTTTCTTTCTTTGCACCACGTGACCTTTCAGGTGAACCTGTTGCCCCAGAAGAAATTCTGATTGACGATTATTCAGATGAAGAAGTCCCTGATACATTAATGACAGAGAGCATTAAACATATTCCTCTCATGGATTATTGTCGCATGCCCCCTGCAGACTCGAACACGGTGAACTTTATCGTTGTAGCTGATGTTATTTTCCACTGGGATATTAAAGATAACTACTTACAACCAACATCTCAGTTGACGTGGGTTCAAGATATTAAGGCAATTCTTAAATCATACCCAAGAAGCTATACGAAAAATATTTACACAAACTGGCAAAAAGATAAATTAGAAGAGCTGCGTGTAAACGTGCTCCCTCTTCGTGAATCACCTGTCTTTAGTGAAGTTTGGCTGAATATGCCGTCTTTCCAAGAGAAATACGGTAATATCATGCTATCTATTGGTATTCTCGTTTCTATGATGGTTTTTGCTATCACCTACATGCAAGATACCAAAATTCAAAAACTTCAAGCAGACAGAAACCGTGTCACACAGTCCATTCCATCAGGACAAAACTTTGCTGTTCTTTCTAATATGATCCGAACGCAACAACAGAACATGTCTTATAGAGAGTACTTCCCATTCATTTTGAAGGATGTATCATATGCTATCCAATATTCAGGCATGAAAATTGACTCTTTCGAACTCGAGTCACCATCTCCTCTAGATCCGCCAACAAATCTGTTATTAACAATTAATGCAGATAGCGATGCTTATGATGGCTGGCTTGAGGAAGAGCCTGTTGCCAAATCGTTTCTTGCCCTGAGTAATACAGTTAAGGCTGTAAGACGCCAGCCAGGAAATAAAAAGATGAAACTTGAGGGGTTAATTCCTTTAAGAGACGCTATTAAAGAGCTTCACCCTTACTTACAAGAAGCCCGTAAAACCAGAGCTATTGGTAACCGCACCCTTGGTGAAACAGCAGATGCAGTAGAGGAGCCTGAATCATGATTCAATTCACTATTGGGCTTGCCCTTTTCGCGTTTGCAGCCATCCTTGGTACGTTTAAAGTTTTTGAAAATATCGATAAAATTCAGGTCACTGAAAATAGCTTGCGTAGTTCTATGAAAAATAGAGATAAAATTTTACGTATTCAAACGAATATTCAAAAATCAATTAGAGAGACTTTAGAAGCTGGCCAAGACCAAAAAAACAACATTGAAAGGCTCTTCAACCTTGCAGAAAAGGATTTAGACTTTAACTTTGTAGGTCAGCCAACGCAAAACCCAGCAGCACCTGGTATCTACTACCACACATACCGCATTACAGGCACAGAAACATATGCAGCCGTGACAGAACTTCTCACACTTATCGCATCAACACCTGGATTTTCTGTGTATAAAACTTGCTTTAACTGTGCGCGCACAAACCGAGAACTTAAACCTGGCCACCATACGGTTCAAATAGAAGGGTACCTCTATGTCCACAACCCACGCCAGATTTAAAATAGCACTTGCGCTGTACAGCCTTTCGCTCACAAGCACAGGCTATGCCCAAAACCTCAAATGGCCCAATACATTTACAGGTCAGCCTGACTTTGAATTCACACGAGATGATATTGTGAAAGAAATTCAAGAGAAAAGACCTGAGTCGTTCTCTGTACTCACAGGAAACCTTGACCGATCTTTGAATACACAGGGCGTGAACCCATTTGATCCAAAAACAGCCCAAAACCTGATTGATATCTATAGCCGATACAACGAAAACGAATCTGTTGCCATTATAAGAGAGAAAAATCCGGTACCTCAGGCTTATGTTGGTACAAAGCAACGTATTTTTCTCCGTACAGGAGAAATCGCAACTGCAAATATCGCACTTAAAGATGGTGAAGTATCTGCTATGCTTGTAACAGGCAGAGTTGTCCCTGTTGAGCTTGCTCCTAATAACACAATTGTAGAATACGTAGCGACAGGCCAAATTTCTAAAGAAGAGATCATTAATAAAAAGTTTCAAGACCTCTTTGCAGGTGAAGGTCTCTTTTCTGATACACAAATTAACCTCAAGGATATTGATAATCGCCTAGCTGGATTACAAACATATCAAGCTAAGGGCCAACTGCCTGACTTCTATACGGATGCTAAAGGTCGCCTTTCCCCTGCGGAATTCAAAAGATTCCTTGAAAGGCTCCTGCGTCAAACACTGCAAAAAGAGCAAGATCAGCTCAACACGCAAGATTTTACGCAAGATATCAAAAAAATCAAAATTGATAGCATTGTGACATCTCCATTTAAGTACGCCGTGCTTGATGGTGAAAAGTATAGTGAAAAAGAAAGGTTTTTCCTTTCAGTTCAAAGACCTCAGGGACAAAACACAAACTTTAGATCCATTGTTCAGCAATACTTACCCCCTCAAGATTCAATGGATAAAGGCATGTACCAATCCTTTATTAACGAGGCAAATAACGTTATTGAGCAATATGAAGCAGAACTTGGCATAAAATCAGGGGCTGCAACTCGTATGGCTACCCATAAGATAGGGGTAACAGTAAAAGAAATTGGCCATAGAAAAGTGATCTTAACCATTGGAGATAAAGATTACCCGCTTAAGATCAATCTGGCCCTGTAAGAGATGATGGAAGCAAGAGAGCACCATACGAGCAAAATAAAATGTCAAAAAGGCGGTTTTTCACCGTTTATGTTTGGCGTGCTTGCTGCTCTTACTGTTTTTAGTACCATGCTCGCGCAATGGGCAAGGGAGGACCTAAAAACCCTTGAAGCTGAAAAGCTCAAAGCCCAACAAAGGCACTCTGAAGACTTTAAAGAAGCTTTAGAAATCGCTATTTTGTCGGAGAATAGCAATACTGCGAGCAATAATTACAGCCAAACTTATGACTTAAGCCGCGCCCAAGGCTTTCTTTCTGCATCCACAAACACAACACGCAGTGGTGCAGCCATTCAAATTAGAGAAGTAGATAGTAGCCAAGTTCAAGATATTCAAAACAAACGTATTGCTATCACCTCTTCAGATGATGCTTTCTTACGTTCAGACGTAGGCGGACTTGCCAACGAGTCAGCTATTGCAAACTATGATGGTGGCTTAGATAAACCGCTCGCAACAGTTGATACAGAAGCCTTAAGAAACCAGCAGGTTAAGCACTCAAGGCAACTTCTGGAAAAAGAAGCCAGCATGCTTTACACTTTCTATACAGAAAACAGCAGGTTCCCTGCCAATCAAACGGAATATGATAACGGTGTCAACAACCTCACAGGTTACAAAGACACTTGGGGAAATGATTTTGTTTACACCTATGCCAGTGATACGGAAGCTACGCTGAGCTTTACAACGCCATGGGGTAAAAACTTTAATGTCCGCGTGGACATGAACTAGGGAAATAAGGGGAAAAAAATGATACGCGCTATTGCAAAACGCCTAAAAAGCCAAACAGGTGCTGTTTTTGGAATGGATGCCCGTGTGGCACTGATCATTGCCAGTATTATGGCTGCAACAGGTGGTGTAACCGTCCTTTCACGCGTAGAGCGTAGTAAAAATGATGGCGCTGAGCGCGCTGTAGATTTGCTAGTGAATGCAAACATGAAATACTACATTACAACAGGTATCACCGTACTTTCTCCTGATATTGCTACTCTATTCACATCAGGCATGATTGAAGAATCTCAATTCCAACAAGACCCTTGGGGAAATAACTGGAACTATGTAACAGGCTCTACAAATATAGAAATTGAAGATGTGCCCGTTACAGTTTGGTATGGAACAATCCATACCAATGGTAAAAATAGCACAGATGACTCTGTAACAATTGCTTCGTATGCTGACTGGCAAGCTTGGAACGCTGCAGGGGATGATATTGGTATTAAGTTTTCAACAATCACAATTGAACGCGACCGTGTCGCCCTTTACAGAAAACAAGGACAAGAAATTTCTGATCGCCTTGCTGCTGTAGAAGCAGCTTGGTACCTAGATGCCGATGGCGCTTGTCCAGGGCCAGCATGGTGTACAAGTGGTGGTAAGTCTTATACCAACTTTAACTATTACCCTGTTTCAAGCCTAGATACGAATGGTAATATTCAGTACTTTGACTCTGTATGTACTGATACCGACATTGCAGGGACAACAAGTGCTTGTACAGATACAACATACACAAGTGGTGATAACGCCTCTATGCAAGCCCTACTCAACCTACTAAATCTACCAACTAGCTATTCCACAGACCCTTGGAACCGTACACTACGCTACAACTCAAACCTGACGGACCGTGAAGATCCGCCATTTAGTGCACAGGTTTGGTACCAGTAAGCCGTGTTTGCCTTTGAGCGTAAATTCTTAACAGAAGAGGATATGGCTGAAGGACTTATTCCTGAACGCTTTCATATACCCCTGACCCTTGCCATACTTCTCGGCTTGCTTAGTATTGCTTACCCTAGCCTTAATGGTATGACAGAATATGCCTTCTGGGGCTTCACAAGCCTGATTCTTGCAAGGCTCGTGGCACTTGACCTCACAAACCACACTCTGCCGAATATTTATGTAGCTCCACTGGCCCTTCTCTCCTTTGCAGGTATTGCCATTGGGGTTGTTGCACTGTCATGGCAGCAGGCCTTACTCGGAGGCTTTATTGGCTTTGGCGCTATTCTCTTTTTCAGTTTCTTGATTGAGTTCATGCTCAAATCAGCATTCCTTGGCGGTGGAGATATCAAACTTATTGGCGCCTCAGGTCTTTGGCTTGGCGCAACCTTCTTACCATTTTACATGATGGCTGCTTGCTTTATCAGCATTGCCCTTTCATTTATTCCGAATAAAAATGGCCACATTGCATTTGGTCCCGGCCTTTGCTTATCACTATGGTTATTTTTACACCAAAAAACTTGGCTCATGGCCTTGATAAACAAGGTATTTGCCTTTATATCTTAAGCATGACTGAGAAATGCGCCCATCCAGAATGCGAACTTGAAGGAACTTTCCCTGCACCAAGGGACCCTCAAAACATTTCTGCACGCCAGTATTTCTGCGAAAAACACATCAAAGAATTCAACAAACAATGGAATGGCCTGAAAGGCTTTAGCAGTGACGATCTTTACACCATGCAGTCAGGCGGCACATGGGGACGCCCCACATGGAAAATGGGTGTAAACACGGAGTCATACAAAAAAGCAACTTTTGCGGCTGATCGTACGTACAAAAACCCCTACACCATGTTTGATTACATGGAGGGCAGTGCTGAAACAGCAAAAATCTTTACACCTAAAATGCCTAAGCGCATTACAGAGGCTTGCGAAACACTTGGAATTGAACCTCCACTTTCACCAACCCTGATTAAGAAAAGGTTTACAGCCCTTGCGAAAAAGTTCCACCCGGACATCTACACGGGAGACGACGCTGCAGAACGCATGGGTATTATTAATGACGCCTACACAACACTTAAAGATTACCTCAAGCGCCAAGACGCTTCATCTTAAAGGCTAAAACACCTTTCAACAGCAGCCACATCGCCTCGCTCTAAGTAGCTGATAATCACTTGCTGCTTTGTCAGCGCCTGCATGCGATGCTCTTCTACCGCAAGACGCTTAAGGCAGTACGGACGCATTTGCGTAAAAATTTGCTCCAACATACTTGCAAGTACAAAGTTGCCAGATTCTTTCGCCAACGCAATACGCCACCCATATTCTTTATCTGCAATTTCTTCCGGAGTATCTGTCAGTTGGATTTCATAATGCTTAATAAAAGCAAGCAGCTGTTTTGCTGAAGACTTAAACGGTGCAAATGCTGTATAAGTGAGCCCCTTCACCACACGAAGAATCTGCTCATAATCTCGATCAGAAGACACGGCT